>JASFLG010000143.1:0-8828 GCA_050118205.1 Pseudomonadales bacterium | reverse complement strand
ATGCTGTTCCACTGGCAACTCATCAACCCGTTCTGGCCCGACGCGCAGCCATGGGACACCTGGATCCTGGTCGTGGTGGCCGTGGTCGTGGTCTGGCTGAACCGCAAGACGATGTTCAGCCGCGACGACGCGGTGACGGAGGTGATTCCGGATGCCAGCCGAGGTCAGCCATGACCCGCGCCGTGCGTTTTCGGGTTCCCCGGCGCGGCGAGCGCACGCTTTCGGGTCTGGTTTGTTGCGTGTGGCGTTCGGGCGCGCTCGTTCGAACACGCCGCGCGGTCGAGGTGCCGACACCCGGCGCTGAACAACCACCATGACGACCCGGCGCACACTCCTGCTGGGTCTGGGCGGCCTGGCGCTGGCCGGTGGCGGCTATACCGCAGGCGCCTTTCGAGAGGCACGCAGGCAGGCCGACAGCAGGCTTTACGGGCGCGGCACGGTGATCGCCACGCGCGCGGGGCCGATGGAATATGCCATCGTGGGGGACGGGCCACCCCTGTTGATGATCCATGGCACCGGCGGCGGTTTCGATCAGGGCCTCCTTTTCGCGGCCGGGCTGCGCCAGAGCGGCTTCCAGATTGTCGCGCCGTCCCGCTTCGGCTATCTCGGCAGCGCCTTTCCCCACGACGCTTCGCCCGTGCATCAGGCCGACACGCTGGTCGAGCTGCTTGACCATCTGGGCATCGATCGATTGCCCGTCGCTGGGGGCTCGGCCGGTGCTCTCACCGCGGCGGAGTTCGCGCTTCGGCATCCTGACCGGTGCTCGCAACTCGTCCTGATGGTTCCTGCCGCAAACCTCACAGAGCACGACCCGGTCGAGTTCACCGCGCTGCAACGCCTTGCCGTGGGGGCGGTGCTCGGGTCGGATTTCCTGTTCTGGTCGCTGGCGCGCCTGGCGCCCGGGCAGATGATCCGCACGCTGCTGGCCACAGACCCGGCGCTTCTCGACCAGGTGCCCGAGGCCGAACGTCGCCGGGCCATGGCGATCCTCAACCAGATCTTTCCAATCAGCCGCAAGGTCGATGGGCTTAGAACCGACGGCTTCTGGGCCGGTACGCCCTCGCCCACTGCTTACCAAGGCATCTCCGTGCCGACGCTGATCCTGTCCTGCGAGGATGATCTGTTCGGCACCGCCGCGACGGCCCGGCTTCTGGCCGAGCGCATCCCCGACGCGCGGCTGACGATCTACCCCGACGGCGGACATATCTGGCTTGGCCATGACGACGCCCTGACTGCCGAGATCGCCGCGTTCATTCTCCAATCCGACAGCGGGGGCGGAACGCCAATGACTTGACAGAGGGAGACGACGACGCATCATCGTAGCTTCTGATCAGGGAGGAACGGGAATGACCGGACGAATTCTCGCGCTCGTGCTGTCGGCCGCGCTGGTGCTGCCGCTGCTGCTCGCCGCCGCGCCGGCGGGTGCGGCCAGCGCCGCGGAGCTGCTCGAGCAGGCACGGGGCAAATCCCGGGATCTGGAAGAGCTGAAAGCCGTGCTCAACGGGCCCGATCCCAACATGCGCCTCGCCACCTTCCAGGTCATGGTCGACAGCGGCGATCCCGTGATCCGGGAGATGGCCCTGGACACGGCGCTGACCAGCACCGACCCGGTGCTCCAGGCGCTGGCATTGAAGCGAGTGGTGCTCGCGCAGGGTGGCATGACCCTGTCTCTGGAGGTGGACACGTCGCAACCGGCGGACATCCAGGAGAACGCCCGCAACTACCTCGCCAGCACCGGCAACCTCTACCGCAAGGAGATCACTGAGGTGGACCCGGAGACCGGCATCTTCAAGATGGGTGGCAACCAAGGCCAGGTTTCGGGCACCCAGGTGTCCTTCAAGTACGGTTACGACAAGGGCATCCTGCAGATGGTGGACGAGACCAGTCTCCAGGGACCGGTGATGATCTACAAAGGCAAGAACGCAGGCTTCATCGGTACCTGGAAGCTCCGCTGAGCCTCAGTCCGCCGGCAGAATCCGCACCCGCCGGAGCGCCACCTGGACCGTATCGTCGCCCGCGCCGATCACCAGGCGCACCTTGCGGGCCCACGTGGGCGCCAGCGGAAAGATGGCGACGCCGGAGGAGAAATCCGCCGGGCCGCTGGTGACGCTGCGCCAGCGATCCTGTCCCACCGTTGAGCTCACCTGAATCTCAACCTGCCCCGGCAGCACCGTGCTCGCCAGCCCACCCGCTTCCAGACGCACCTCGTCGATGGCGACCCGCTGATCGCCGAGGCTGAACTCGAGCATCACCGGCCATTCGGTCACGCGGGCACGCCACGGCGCCGCATCCGGCGAGCGCGCGACGAGGTTCGACGGCCGGTGCTCCGCATCGGTGGGCAACGCGCTCCAGTCAGTGAGCGTCAGGGGCAGGCCCTTCGCGCCGTCCGCGACGGGCATTGGAGCAGCGGCAGCCGCGTCGCCCGACGGGACGTGCCCACCCGCCATCGATTCGCCGCCTCTCACGAACCCGTCGAACCTTTTCAGCATGGCATCGATGCGAATGGCCTTGCCGACGCCGAAGCGCGCATCCACGGACAACAGCATGGCGATCGGTCTGTCGCCGACGACGATCAGGCTGCCGCTCTGCCCCTTGCGCAGCTGGTTGTCGCTGCGGGTCGGCTGGACACGCAGAAAGGTGACCCCGTCGTCGTCGAACAGGCTCACCGCGATCTGGGCGATCGTCCCGTCACCGTTCACCGAGCGAACCGTCGCGATCCCGTTGTCCTGAATAGTACGGTCCACGCTGCGGCTGATCGCAATGGCGCTGTAACCGCAGTGCCCGGTTAGCCCGCCGTCAACCGTTGCGACCGAGACATCGTCTCCGAGCGCCCGGGCGTCCACGGTCTCGCCGAGCGGCGGCTCTGTGCCCTCACCGAGCAACGCCGCCGGCGTCCCGGATTCCTCGAACACGTGGGTCGGTGCGAGCACATAGCAGACGTCGGCGTAGTGCGTCAGATATCCCTGCCCCACCTCCAGGGCCGGATTGGCGTAGTTGCGCACGAGGACCTGCTCCGCCGCTGCCGGCGCCACGAACGCAAGGGCAACGGCGAGCAGCGTCCCCGCCGGCATCGCGCTGTGCTGAATCCGCCGCCATGCATTCATTCGCTTCATTCCCGGTGCTTGAGAAACCAGCGCAGGTATCGGTACCGGTAAGGCACCTCGTCCGCGAGCACCGAACGGCCCTCGAGGAACGGTACGACGCCGAGCACGAGCGTCATGTAGGCGAGCAGCAGCGAGCCCCAGACCGTGACCGCCGGGTCGTTGATCAGGCGCGCCAGCGTGTCCGGCCGGAAGTCGTAGCCGCTGTCCCCGTAGCGCTCGATCTCGAGGCTGTCGGCGCGCCCGAACGCGACTATCCGGAGCCCGGAGAGATCCGCGGCCGGTCGGACGAAGCCCTTCGGCCACACCGCCGCATCGTTGCCTTCCAGCGAGACCTGATCGCCGAGCATGAGCGCGGCCTGGTCCACCTGGCTGCGACGGTCGGCGGAGTCGTCGGTGGTGAAAACGGTCACCGTGCCGCCGCGAAGCATGCGTGCATCGGACCAGCTCACCGCCCTGCCGAGCGTGGTGGCCGCCGTGAACGGGAAGCTGAGCGGCGGCGCACTCTGGGCCTCCCAGAACAGATTGACCGACCTGCCGAGCTCGAGCTCCGGGACGCTGCCGACCACTTCCAGCGTGCCGAGCGAATCGCCGTCAGCGGCGGCACGCAGCGACACGGCGAGCCTGCCGCCGTCCGACTCGAGCAGAACCGTGGTCCCGCCTCGCAACGTCAGCGCCTGCTCCGGCTGGTGGAGCCGCCAGCCGCGCCACGTGCGGCTGCCGCAGGCGGCCCGCGGATCCGACAAAGCCGACGCGGCAGGCAATGCCAGGGCGTCACGGGCACACAGCGTGGCGCCGTCGATGCGCCAGTGGGTGAGCGTTCCGGGCTCCAGATCGAGCGACGCCACCTGAGAGTCCACTTCCAGCGCGAACTCCCACTCCGCAGGCGCGAGAAGACGCGTGACGATCAGCACCAGGTAGGCGGCCACGAACACCAGCACGGTGCCGGTGGCGACCCTCAGCAGCGAGAGCTGGACCTGGCGGACGAGCGCCGGCGGGCCGACCGAACCGTCCGCGCCCTCGCTCACCGCCCGACCAGCTGGAAGACCACGGCGGGCTGCTCGCGTCCGAAGCGCTCCCGGATGATGGTCACCTGTCGTCCGCCGGATCCGGCTTCCGATCGGGTCGGTGCCAGCGTGCAGATGAAGTCGTAGGTGGTCCGGCGGCCTTGCGAGAGATAGGTGCAGGGCTGGGGAGCACCGTCCGATCCTGTCTGAACGAACACGTCGGTGGCACCGAAGGAGTTGAGATAGATCAGCACCGGGTCCTCCGCGTTGCCGTCACCGGAAGAGGCAACGAGGTACGTGCCGCCCGCGTTGGCAGCGCAGTCGCCGGCGGCTACCGATATCGCGATCTGGCCCTCCTCATAGCCCGCCAGCACGTCCTCCATTCCCGACGCATAGGGCAAGCGGACCGCGACCGGCTGCGCCGTATCGGGGATCCGGTAGTGATTGCGCGAGGAGTAGATGCCGTCGTTGGAAGTGGCGCGCAGGCAGACCTCAACGCCCCCGACCGCTGGATCCGACGCCACCGTGAGCCGGTCGCTCGCCAGCCCGTCCTGTGCGGTCGCGCTCATCACGCCGACGATCACGTTGCCGCTGACCTGTACCTCGGGCCGATACACCTCGTCGAACGGGTCGTTCAGCCGCTCGGCGCTGATCGGTTCCGCTGCGCTGGCCGACACGGTCGACAACACTGCGGCGGCGAGGGCGGCGGTGATGATCGACCCGATACGCATGCGGTTCAGTAACTTCCGCCGAGCTTGGCGTGGTCCCAGCTGATCACCTCCACCGGCGTGAACTTCAGCGCCACCCGTTTCTCCGCCGTCTTTCCCACGGCCTCGAGCAGCTGCGCCACCTGGGCTTCGTCCACGTCACGCCCCTTGGTGTTGATCTTCACCAGCGTCTCGCGGACCGTGTCGTAGTCGTCGATGACCTCACACGTCGCGTACGCGAGCACGCTCTTCAGCTCCGCGTATTCCTCGCCGGACTCCACCAGGAGGCTCGCCCGGGGATCCCGCTGAAAGTTGAGCACTTTCTGGCTCTTTCTGAACGTGGTGCAGTAGAAGTTGCCGGCGTCATCCACGTAGAACCACATGGGCATGGGATGGGGATAGCCGTTCTTGCCATTGGAGACGATGATCAGAGTCTTCGCGGCGTTCAGGTAATCGCGCCGCTCCTCGTCCGTGAGCTGAATCAGCTCCCTGCGTGATGGCATGTCTTCCCCCTTGCTTCACCGTCGACGGCGATCGCCTTCACGGCCAACGTCCTGACGAAACGGTCATTTTCCCTTCCGTCCGGCACGACTACAATACCGCCCCTTCCGCCGATCGGCACGGCCACACGTCTTGAACACGGAAACCGTCAACGAGCTCATCCACATTCTCGACCTCGAGGAGATCGAGAAGAATCACTATCGCGCCACCAGTCCGGACGAGGGCTGGCAGCGTGTCTACGGCGGGCAGGTGATCGGTCAGGCACTGGTGGCCGCGTCGCGAACGGTACCCGAGGAGCGCCCGGCGCACTCCCTGCACGGCTACTTCCTGCGCCCCGGCGACACCACGGTGCCCATCCTCTACACGGTGGACCGCATTCGTGACGGCAGGAGCTTCACCACCCGCCGCGTGGTAGCCGTTCAGCACGGTCGCGCCATCTTCAACATGTCCATCTCCTTTCAGGAGGTCGAGGAGGGCTTCGATCATCAGTTCCCGATGCCCGACGCGCCGGGCCCGGAGGGGCTGAAGAGCGAACACGACCTCCGGGAGGAGTGGCTCGCCGCCCTGCCCGAGCGGCCGGAATGGGTCGCGAGCGAGCGACCCATCGAGATGCGGCCCGTCGACCCGGTGAACATTTTTCACCCCGAGAAACGTCCGCCGAGCCAGATGTGCTGGATGCGCGCCAGGAACCCGTTACCGGACGATCCGCGTCTGCACCAGTGCGTGCTTGCCTACCTTTCGGACTGGTCTCTTCTCGACACCGCGACGCTGCCGCACGCGGTGAGCTTCACCCAGCAGAACATGCAGATGGCCAGCCTCGATCACGCGATGTGGTTCCACCGCCCGTTCCGCGCTGACGAGTGGCTTCTGTATGTCCAGGACAGCCCGTCGGCCAGCGGCGCACGCGGATTGAACCGCGGGTTGATTTACGATGCGCGGGGGGCACTGGTGGCCTCCGCCGCCCAGGAGGGGCTGATCCGCGTGCATCGCGACGGGTGAGCCGTCACCAGGAGTATTTCAGGCCGAGCACCGGCAGGATGGGCAGCAGCGTACGCGGGTCTCCTTCCCACAGACCGTCCTCCAGGTCGTAGTTGACACCGCCGACGTTGGTCCGGTTGAGCAGGTTGGAAATCTGCAGATAGGCTTCCAGGCTGCCGCGCTGGAACTGCCAGGTACGCGCCACCGAGAGGTCGATGCTGACGAAGTCCTTCAGCCGCGTGTCGTTGTAATCCGAGGCGGTTGCCCCCGGCTCGGTGATGAGCGACGTCGTCGCCCAGCCCTGGTGATAGGTGGCGAGCACGCTCGCCTGCCAGCGCTCCCCCTCCCAGCCGATCTGCGCGCGGAAGCTGTGGTGCTGGTCCCAGGGCCGCGGTCGCCACACGCCCTCGAATCGCTCGCTGACATCCGCATACACGTATCCGAGCCGCCAGGCCAGCGCGCGGGCGGCCCTGCCGGCGAGAGAGACCTCCAGACCGCTCGCCCGGGCACGGTCCGGCAGCAGCAGCACCCGATCTCCGTGAATCTCCGGCAGCAGCACATAGCGGTTGTACAGATTGTCCGGACGTGGCTGCGGGTCGCGGATCCGCTTGCCATAGCTCTCGACCAGGAGCTCGAGGGAAGGATTGAGCTTGAGCTCCATACCCAGGCTGATCTGATCCACCAGCTGCGGCGGCGCCAGCTCGAACAGGCCGTCATCGAGCGGTATCTCGAAAAGATACTGGTGCTGGACGTAGCGACCCACGTTCAGGAACAGCGACACCCGGTCGTTCGGACGGTAGTTGGCCTGCAGCCGCGGGCTCCACCGATCATCGTGCACCGGGTCGATGTCCTGGTTGTCGTAACGCAACCCGAGCTCCGCCTCGAGCGAGTCGGTCAGCCGCGCGGAAAGGGACGCGTAGGCCGACCCCATTTCTCCCTTGCGGGTCGTGTCGAAGGCCCGGTCCAGAGTCGACGAGGGCTGGATGGGCAGGCCGAGCGGGCCGTACTCCGAACGCAGATACCCTTCGAAGGAGCCCTCGTGGTGCTGGTACTCGATCCCCCCCGTCAGGCCAAACCGCTTCGACAGCGTGCGGTTGACCTCCACGGACAACCGGTAGATCTGCACCTGGTCCGATTCGTCCACACTGCCCACCGCGTCCACGGGATTGTCGAGGGTGCCGGATCGCGAGTTGTCCACGCGTACGTAGCTGGCACGGGTGCTCAGCCGTGTCCGCGCATCGGGAAAGAGCTCCCCTAGGCCCCAGACCGTGAGGTTGTCGCGGTGTGCCCTTCCCACTTCCTGGATGGCAGGGTTGCGCAGCAGGATCTGGTCACCGCTGTTCATCACTCCGAACGTAATGCGGCTCGAACCGGTTTCGCGCTGGAGCCTGAGCATCTCGTCGTGGAACTCGGGCTCGCCGTAGTCGTTGTTGAGCTGACGGAGCACGTAGTGCACGGTGCCCTGGCGCAGGGAGCCCAGCCACTGCCAGTTGTCGCGCGCACCCTGTGCGTGCACGGATGCCCGCAACAGGTTCAGATCCACCGAGCCGCTGAACGCCTCGTCGGTATCCCGGATGGTGAGATCGAGCACGCCCCCGGAACGGGTGCCGAAACGGGTGGGATAGCCCGCATTGTAGACGTCGACGGCGTCCACGACGTTGGTGTTGAGCGCGCTGAACGGGCTGAAGAAACCATCCATGTGAAACGGCGCGATGAGCTGCGTGCCGTCCAGCACGTAGAGCACCTCATTCTCGTTACCGCCACGAATCTTCTGGCGTGCGCTGAGACCGTCCGTCGCCTGCCCCGGCAGGCTCGTGACCGCACGGAACAGATCCCGTCCTGCGGAGGGCGTGTTGTCGAGCTCGCGGCTGCCAAGGACCTGGGTCGGCGTGGGCGTTCTGAGCAGACGATGATGCGACGCCGTGACCAGCACCTCCTCGATGACCGGCTCGACCGCTGCCGCCGTGGGCGCCACCACCGGGGCCGGCTCGGAAGGTACCTCGCTGCCGGCCACCACCACCCAGATGTCATCGGCGCCGCGGGTCACGGTGAGTCCGAACGGCGCGAGGAGCTCACGCAGCTGATCCTCTACCGGCGCGGTCCGATCCGGTGTCTCAACCACCCGGAAGCGATCCGGTACGAGCCCCGTCGTGTAGACGATTCGGATGCCTTCGGACCGGTACTTCTCCAGCGCCGAAGCCACACTTTCGCCGGGTTCGATCCGGACGGCAGGCGCTGCGGCATGCCCCGTTGCCGGCATCGCAAACAACAGGACAGAGACGGCGAAAGCCGCCAGGAGCTGTCGCATCGGGACTCAAGGATTCACTTCGGGCCGGGGACTATACCCCGCGGGGAAGCTCAGCGCAGCGCTACGCTCAACGTCCTCTGACTCTCTGCGACCTCGAGGCCGGCGGCGCTCGACACCACGTCGAGTGCCTGGCGCGGCGCCAGCCCGTCGAGCCCTTCACCCTTGAGCTGCTGGTTCATGACCCAGGCCCGGGTTCCCGGGTTGTCGTAGGTCAACTCGAGACCCA
>JASFLG010000142.1:0-8883 GCA_050118205.1 Pseudomonadales bacterium | reverse complement strand
CATTGACGTTGCCGCCACCGTCGCCCGCAATGCCCGAGCGCTCGTGCAGCAGCAGGTGCTTGCCGATCGCCCAGCCCTTGTTCTTCTCGCCGATGAGGTTCTCCTTCGGCACGACCACGTCCGTGAAAAACACCTCATTGAAGGGCGAGTTGCCGGAGATCAGCTTGATGGGCTTGACCTCCACGCCCGGCGACTTCATGTCGAGCGTGATGAAGCTGATGCCCTCGTACTTGTTGCTCCTGTCTGTTCGGAAGATGCCGTACATCCAGTCGGCTTCCTTGGCACCCGACGTCCAGATCTTGGAGCCGTTGATGATGAAGTGATCGCCTCGATCCTCGGCAAAGCTCGAGAGGCTGGCCAGGTCGGATCCGGCGCCCGGCTCCGAGTAGCCCTGACACCAGTGAATGTTGCCGCGGATGATGTCCGGCAGGTAGCGCTGCTTCTGCTCCTCGGTACCGAAGTCGAGTAGCGTCGGGCCCCACATCATGGTCCCGAAACCGCCGATGGGGTTGACGGCACCGGCTCGATGCATTTCCTCGCGGAGAACGGCCGCCTGCTCCGGAGACAGACCGCCACCCCCGTACTCGGCCGGCCAGGTCGGCGTCGACCAGCCCTTTTCACCGAGCCGCTCCTGCCAGATCTTCCAGTCGCCGGTGAACTTCGCGCCGAAGCCGGCGATCCCGGGCGGGCGCCGGTTCTTCAGGGCGGGTGGAAAGTTGTCCTGCAACCACTGTCTGGCTTCCTGCCGGAAGGCCTCGAGGTCCTGGGTCATGACTTGCTCCTGCGGGGGGGCCCGCTTCCAGATGACTGATGGGTGTGAATTCTACCGAAGCAGATCGGGCTCGCCGAGCCTCCCGCACGTGCAGAGGGAAAGGATCCGCTATCTCACCGTCGAGCGCCGATCCTGGGGGTCGTGCGAGTCGAACTGGCGGGGCCCCTCGTACGTCTGGTTGTGCACCCAGCCGTTGCGGGTGTGAAAGCCCCACTCTCTGATCTTCGGTCCGGTAACGAAAATGGTCCAGCAACCACCCGGCGAGATCCAGGTGATGGTGTGTCGGGTAGTCGGCTTCCGGAGGCTGAAGCATCGCGTCAGCCCGCCTTTCGTGCGGGTGCGGATTTCGCCGCCTTCCGAGAACCGTTCCACGTAGCGCCCCTTCAGCACGATGGATACGGACCACCAGGGATGATCGTGCAGATCCCTGCCGGGATCCGGCTCCTGAAAACGATGCAGATAGACGTTCAGGAACCGGTTCTTGGGGATCAGGTGATAGCGGTGCAGGTAGTCACCGCAGATTTCTTCGTTCGGTTTCAAGGCCACTCCATGTCGTGCCCATGTCGCCGTAGCGCTCGATGGTCCCGGCGGCGTATTTTGCCTTCCGGATCGACCCTACCGCTACAGACCCGAGAAAGCAGGATCGGCGAGCCTGTGGATGGCGGCGCCAGTGCCCACGCCGCTTCCTGGGTGTATCCTGCCATCATCATTGCAGGCAACGACCACGAGTCTTCCGATTCAGCGAGGAGAGTATGAATACCGAAGCGACCCTGGACGTGAACACCACGCCCCTCGAAGAGATTGACGTCAGCCGTCCGGAGCTGTACCGGACCGATACCTGGCAGCCCTGGTTTGCCCGATTGAGACGCGAGGCACCCGTGCACTATCTCGCTGACAGCGTGAACGGACCGTTCTGGTCGGTGTGCAGCCACAAACTCATCAAAGAGGTGGATACCAACAACGCGGTGTTTTCCTCCTCCGCCGAGTTCGGCGGCATCGCCATCGCAGACCCGCCCGCCGCTGAAGAGGGCCAGATTCAGGGGCAGAGCTTCATTACCATGGATGAGCCCCAGCACATGCCGCAGAGGATGGCGGTGGCACCCACGGTGGCGCCCAAGAACCTCGCCGAGCTGGAGCCGCTGATTCGCGAACGAGCCATCGACATCCTCGAGAACCTCCCGGTCGGAGAGACGTTCAACTGGGTGCAGGAAGTCTCCGTCGAGCTGACGGCGAGGATGCTCGCCACCCTTTTCGACTTTCCGTACGAGGAGCGACGCAAGCTCGTTTACTGGTCGGACCTGACCACCGCGGTGCCAGAGGTCACCGGCGACGACAGCATCGACATGCAGAAGCGCTACGACGAGCTGATGCAGGCCGCAGGCGCGTTCTACCAGCTGTGGGCGTCGAAGGCCGGGCAGCCGCCGACGTTCGACCTGATTTCGATGCTGCAGCACAACGAAGCCACCGCGCACATGAACGAGGATCCAGAGCAGTTCCTCGGCACCATCCTGCTGCTGATCGTCGGCGGCAACGACACCACCCGCAACAGCATCAGCGGCGGCGTGGTCGCCCTGAACCAGTACCCGGACGAGTATCAGAAGCTCCGCGACAATCCCGGTCTGATTCCGAACATGGTCTCCGAGATGGTCCGCTGGCAGACGCCCGTGATCCACATGCGGCGGACCGCGCTGGAGGACTACGAGCTCGGCGGTCAGCGAATCCGAAAGGGCGACAAGGTCATCATGTGGTACGTCTCGGGCAATCGTGACGAAACGGTGTTCGACGATGCCGACAGACTCATCATCGACCGGCCCAATGCCCGGGCACACGTGTCGTTCGGGTTTGGCGTGCATCGCTGCATGGGCAATCGTCTCGCGGAGCTTCAGCTGCGTGTGCTCTGGGAGGAGATCGTGAAGCGCTTCCATACGGTCGAAGTGGTTGGTGACGTCGAGCGTCTGCCCAACAATTTCATCCGGGGCATCAAAAACGTGCCGGTG
Organism: Pseudomonadales bacterium; assembly: GCA_050118205.1. Lineage (GTDB taxonomy): Bacteria > Pseudomonadota > Gammaproteobacteria > Pseudomonadales > Azotimanducaceae > SZUA-309. The sequence continues at coordinate 6,114 of JASFLG010000142.1, read as the reverse complement.
CGTCTGCATCGATGACCGACGCCCCATCAGGGAAATTCAGCCGCCGAAGCACACTGCGAGCTGTTGTGCTTCCAGCCAGTTGGAGAAGGACTCTTTTGCTGCACCGGCCAGAGCTTCAATCTCGTTGACGATCATCTGCCGCGAGGACTCGGGATAGGGGCGGCACAGGTAGCTGACGTCCTCGCCGTAGATCTCAGCGTGAAATGCCTTGGCGCCCGCGGCAAGCGCCTCGCGGTTGCCAAGCACAAACGGCTGGTAGGTAGACTTCATCTCGTCGAGCACGAACCTCGCAAACGGGGTAGATTCGGGGAATGGCGCCAGCTCGCCACCGCCTTCCCACCTGTCGGCATCGGCTTCCGCCCAGGCAATGACGCGCTTGTAGGGCTGCATCTGCGCTTTCGGGGTCGGATCCATCAGGGTATGTGCGCGAAGACCACCCAGCACGACGCAGTCGAGCGCGGTTGGCCGATCGCCAAGCAGATATGCGGTCTCGGCGAGCTGCGCCTCAGCAGCCGACATGATGCGGTGGTACTCGGCTTCCGCCGCCTCGCGTTGATGCTCACTGTCCGTGCCGGTGGCGCGACAGGCCCGGGGCCCCCAGCTGCGCACGCGCGCCGCCGCTTCGGCATTGCCGTGCGCCATCCGCTCCGAGGCGAACACCGCGCTCTGTTCATAATGCCAGCGGTAGTGCACCATCGTGCGGGCGATCCACTCGTCGAAGTACTCCTCGAGGATCTGGGTCAGCACGCCCAGCTCGCCCTCGGGGAACAGCCGTTTCGTCGGGAAGCGTCCGTCGAGCATCCGGATCAGCGGGGTGGTGTCGGCAATCATCCAGTTTTCCGGGGTCAGCAGCACCGGCACCTGGTGAGTGCCCGAGCGCAGCTCGATCTCTTTCGCGACATCCGGCGTTTTCGCACGCATCTGGAAGTCGGCGCCGTAGAAGATCATCGCGGCTTCCAGCTTACGCGTGAAGTACGAAAGCTCGCCGCCATAGACGACATACGTATGGTTCATGGTCTCTCTCCGCGCCGTTCCTTCGCTGGAGGGGTTATTCTACTGCGAGAATCCCCGCGAGCAGGAAGGGGAAGCGGGAACACCGTGGTATATAGTGCTCAGACACCTTAGCTGGCAGGCAAGCCACCATGAGCGAAAACACGGCAGAATCGACGACAGCACAGACGGCCGGGCCCTCGAGCGAGTTCCGCACGCCGGAGCAGGAGCAGGCCGCCAGGGGTGCCGGTGTTCCGGGCGCCTACGACATGCCCCTTGCGGACATCAATCCGGTCAACGCTCACCTGTTCAAGAACGACACCTGGCAGCCCTATTTCGAAAGGTTGCGTGCCGAAGACCCCGTGCATTTCAACGAGATCGAGACCGCTGGCCGATACTGGTCACTCACCCGGTATGCTGACATCAAGCGGGTGGACACGGACTGGCAGAACTTTTCGTCCGCCCACGGTATCACGCTGGGGTTCCGCATCGGTTCGGAGGTCCCGCAGGGCCTGCTCACTGGCACGAGCCCGTTCATTGCCCAGGACCCACCCTCACACGATGAGCAGCGTAAGACCGTCGCCGGGGTCGCCGCTCCGGGGAATCTTGCGAATCTGGAGCCCTTGATCCGCGAGCGCACCGGCAACGTGCTGGATTCACTGCCGGAAGGAGAGTCCTTCGACTGGGTGGACAACGTCTCTATCGAGCTCACCACCATGATGCTGGCTACGCTTTTCGACTTTCCCTTCGAGGACCGCAGGAAGCTGACGCGCTGGTCGGACATCGTGTTTGCGATTCCGGAACCCGGCGGCGTGGTGGAGTCCCAGCAGCAGAAGCAGCAGGAGCTGCTGGAGTGCCTCGAGTATTTCTCGAGATTGTGGGACGAGCGCCGCGAGAAACCGGGGCACGATCTGGTGTCGATGCTTGTCCACGGCGAGGCTACCAGAGACATGCCTCCCGCCGCGCACCTCGGGAACCTGCTGCTGCTCATCGTCGGCGGTAACGACACCACGCGCAACACGATGTCGGGCAGCGTGTACGCGCTCAACCGGTGGCCGGATGAGTACGACAAGCTGATCGGCAACCCCGGCCTCATCCCGAAGATGGTGCCGGAGGTGATCCGCTGGCAGACGCCGCTGTCGTACATGCGCCGAACGGCGACCACAGACGTCGAAATCGGTGGCAAGCTGATCAGAAAGGACGACCAGGTCCTGATGTGGTATGTCTCCGGCAACCGGGACGAGGACGTGTTCGAGAACGCAAACGTGCTGGACATCGAGCGCGCCAATGCCCGCCAGCACCTGTCGTTCGGCTTCGGCATCCATCGCTGCATGGGCAACCGGCTGGCAGAGTTGCAGCTGCGCGTGCTGTGGGAAGAGATCCTGAAACGCTTCCGGCGGATCGAAGTGCTGGAGGAACCCCAGCGCACCTTCTCGTCGTTCGTGAAGGGTTATACCCACATGCCGGTAAGGGTCACGCGCCAATGAGCTACAAGGCAAACGAATCCATCGAGCAGTGGCTCGCGCAGGAGTCCCCGGAAGACGTTCTGGAGGCCGATCTCCCGATCATCGACCCGCACCACCATCTCTGGGACATCCGCACGTTCACCACCGAGCCCTACGCGAGCTTCGAGCAGAAGGTGTATCTGTGCCAGGAGATCGTCGACGACATCCGCACCTCCGGCCACAACGTGCGACAGACGGTGTTCGCCCAGTGCGGCGCGTTCTACCGGGCCGACGGGCCGGAAGCCATGCGCTGCGTGGGGGAGACGGAGTTCGTGCACGGCATCTACGCGATGAGCAACTCCGGCATCTATGGCGATGTGCGCCTGTGCACGGGAATCTTCAGCAGCGCGGACATGCGCCTGGGGAAAGACGTGGGGCCGGTGCTCGATGCGCACATCGCGGCATCGGCCAATTTCCGTGGGGTGCGGACCGCATTTCCCGCCGACCTCAACGACGACTTCATGGCCGGTTACGCCGAGCTCGCCAGGCGCGGGCTCAGCTTCGACAACTGGTCGCCGGATTTCGATCGGCTGCCGGCACTCGCCCGGCTGGCCGACGCGAACACCGACGTGACCGTGATCGTGAACCATCTCGGCGGCCGGATCGATCCCAACGCGTCGGACGAGGAAGTCGCCCGCTGGCGTGCCGGCATCGATGCGGTAGCAGGATGCGCCAACACCGTGATCAAGTGCGGCGGCGGCCAGATGCGCGTGGGTCCCTGGGAGCCGCCCTATCACATGCATCAGTGTCCGGCGCCGATGAGCTCCGAGGCTCTCGCCGAGGTGCTGTTCCCGTACTATCAGTACGTCATCGAGGCATTCGGCCCGGACCGCTGCATGTTCGAGAGCAACTTCCCGGTCGACCGGGAGTGCGTCTCCTATCGCACGTTGTGGAACCTGTTCAAACGGATTGCGGCGCGTCTGGGGCTGAGCGACTCGGAAAAGCAGGCGATCTTCAGCGGCACCGCGGCGCGGGCCTATCGCCTGAGCGAAGGGAGGGATGAAGCATGAGCACCATGCGAGCTGCGCGTCTGGTCGAGACGGGCAGGATCGTCTGCGAGGATGCGCCCCTGTTCGAACCCGAAGAGGGTCAGGTGTTGGTCAGATCCCGGATGGCCGCGATCTGCGGATCCGATTTGCACCAGGTGTTCTTCGAGCCGCTCGGGGGCACCGCATTGCCGGCGGAGCCCGGCTGGCCCGGCCACGAAGGCGTGGGTGAGGTGATCGAATCGAGGCACCCGGCGCTCGAGCCGGGTGACCAGGTACTCACCGTGCCGGGCTACGGTTTCCAGCGCTGCTTCGCCGACTATCAGACCCTGCCCGGCCACTGGTGCCTGCCCCTGCCGACCTACGAGGGTCCGGTGGAAGATCTGCTGATGGCACAGCAGTTCGGCACCACCATCTACGCGCTACGGCGCGGGAATCTGGACTTCATCGGTAAGACCGTGGTGGTGCTGGGTCAGGGCTCCGCCGGCCAGTTTTTTGCCTGGCAGGCAAAGCACATGGGTGCGGAGCGGGTGATCGTGGCCGATCTTTCCCCTGCCCGCCTCGCCCAGTCGCCGGTTTTCGGTGCGGACATCGCCGTGCGCGGTGACGTGGACGGCAAGGCCATCCACGAAGCCGTGATGGATACCACGGGCGGCAAGGGCGCTCACATCGTCATCGAAGCGGTCGGTCGCCGGGAGACCATTCAGCACGCCATCGACGTGGCCCGGCCGTTCGGCAGCGTGGTGTTCTTCGGCCTGCCCGACACCAACCAGTCCGTCCCTTTCAGCTACGCGAAGTTCTTCATGAAGCAGCTCAGCATGTACGCGGTGGTCGGTGCGCAAGCGGAGGAAGATCTGAGCTCGTTTCACAAGGCGCTGGACTGGATCGCCAGGCGCGAGATCGACGTGACCACCATGGTCAGCCATCGATTGACGCTGGAGAACATCGAACGGGCCATGCTGCTCGCGCACGAGCGTGACGAGGACGCGCTGAAGGTCGCGCTGACGTTCGCCGACTGATCGGTTGCCTGCTTCTGCCGGCCTCACCTAGGGCGGCAGCTTTGCAGCTGGCCCCCACTCCTCACGGCGCCTGCCGCGCGCACGCTGCGCCGAGAGGATCGATCTTCTCGTCTGTCGGCGCGCCAATCTGAAGCCCACGACGGCATCCCAGACCATCATGAGCCGGTCGCGCCAACTGAAACCGCGAATCGGCGACTGCATCTGTCGGATCGCCGCCGGCCCGATGTGGCGCTCAACCCAGCCAAGATAGCCATCTACAGCGTCCCGTCGTTCCTCATCGCTCAGCCGATACGCGGCGTCTCGCGCCGCCACAACGTCGCGTTCCAGATACCGGACGCACGTGGGCACACGATCAAAGCCGTCATAGGCTTCCTCGTGCGCTTCAAACTCCCCCTTCAGGTGGGGAGACATGAGCTGATAGGCGTTCTCCGTCAGGAGCAGGTAATCATTGCTGTCCACGGAGTTCTTCAGCAGACGGTGAGCGAGAATGATGTCCGGTCCCGACACCTGGGACCTGCCACCCACATCGTGGAAGACGGCCTCTCCGGCATGAACAATGATTTTCAGACCGAGCTTGTCCGAGTTGCGGCAGATTGCGCAGCCACACTGCGTCGATTCCATGGTCAGACCAAGCTGCGCAACGAAAGCCTCGAAGAATCGGTCCAGCTTCCCGCTGATATCGTTGAGCATGGCCTGCCAGCCGGCCTTCGTACCGGGGTCCCGGGCGTACAGAAACACGGCATCGCCCTCGATCTCCTGCAGGGTCAGGGGGATGTCGACGTGGGACAGGATCGCCTCGATCAGGGCGTTGATGCACACCTGGCCGTGCACGGCGGATGTCCGGTTCTCGATCATGAACTGCGTGTAGCCGCTGATATCGGCCAGAACGATGACGAGCCTGTCCTGCTGCATACCCGATCGGTCACGGATTGCGGTTAATATCCGATGATAAACCACGGGCAAGCACCGCGCGCCTGTTAACGCTCACACGCGGGCGATACTATCGATTCTGCCAGTGAGAGAGACCTGAAGATGAAAAACCTGATCGTCGCCACATTCCCGGCAGCGGAGGGTAAGTTCGACGAGCTGCAGGCAGCGCTGGTCGCCGCCTTACCCGAGACAGGTGGCGCGATGAGTTTCAAGGTTCAGAAGTCTGACGCCAGACCGGACGTATGAAGCCCACCGAACTGACCTTATCGAACCTGCTCGACGGGCTGGCCGGCGAGATCCGCTCCCCGACCGGACCGGGTGGTTTCACAAGAAGCTTCAACGAGACGCTCATCGCCGAGTTCAGGGCCAACGGTGGCATGCTGTCCGGCGAGCTTGCCCGGGCAAACCTGCTCCTACTCACCAGCACCGGGGCCCGCAGCGGCAGACAGCGCACCACGCCCCTGGTCTATGTTCCGCTCGATGGGCGGATTCTGATCATCGCGTCCAAGGGCGGCGCGGCGAGCCACCCGGCCTGGTACTGGAACCTGGTGGCACATCCCGAGGTCACCGTCGAGCTCGGTCCCGAGACCTATCAGGCTCGAGCGGTGCGCATCGAGGGTGCAGAGCGCACCGAGCTTTACGCTCAGATTGTCTCCCGAGTGCCGACATTCGGAGAGTACCAGG
>JASFLG010000141.1:0-8913 GCA_050118205.1 Pseudomonadales bacterium | reverse complement strand
TCATGCGCCCCAACCTCACACCGGACGACGGCCTGTACCCGCTGCAATGGCACCTGCGCCAGATCGGGCTGCCCGCGGCCTGGGACCTGACCACCGGCTTCCCCACCGGACCCGCGGACGTGATCGTGGCGGTCGTCGACACGGGGCTCCTTCTCCAGCATCCGGACCTCACGGGCCAGATCACCGATGGCTACGACTTCATCTCCGACCCCAGCCGGTCCCGCGACTTCAACGGACTCGACGGCGATCCGTCGGACCCGGGCGACCTCGCTTACGGCGGCTCCTCGAGCTTTCACGGGACACACGTGGCGGGCACCATCGCGGCCCGCACGGACAACGGGGCCGGCGTTGCGGGGGTGAGCTGGGGGGCGAAGATCATGCCCCTGCGCGCCCTGGGGGTGGACGGCGGCACCAACTACGACGTGCTGCAGGCGGTGCGCTACGCCGCCGGAATGTCCAACGACGCGAACCGCCTGCCGGACCGGCCGGCAGACGTCATCAACCTGAGCCTCGGCAGCCCGTTCTACTCCCAGGCGACCCAGGACACGTTCACCGAGGTGCGCAATCGCGGCATCATCGTGGTCGCGAGCGCCGGCAACGAGTCGAGCGCCACCCCGAGCTACCCCGCTGCCTACCAGGGCGTGGTTTCCGTCAGCGCCACCACGATCGAGGGAAGCCTGGCGCCCTACTCCAACTACGGCAGCACCATCGACGTGGCCGCCCCCGGCGGCTACAACGCAACGGATATCAATGGCGACGGCTTCGCGGACGGGGTGGTGAGCACCCTCGGCGACGACAGCAATCCAGGCCCGGTGACCCTCGGCTACGGGGCGCTGTCGGGCACGTCCATGGCGGCACCCCATGTGGCCGGCGTGGCGGCGCTGATGAAGGCGGTCCACCCGGGGCTGACACCACTCGAATTCGACACCGCGCTGGCGGCGGGAGATCTGACCGACGACCGGGGTGCGCCCGGATTCGACGCGCAGTTCGGGTACGGCCTGATCAACGCCCAGAAGGCCGTGCTGGCCGCGTTCGCCATGGAGAGCGGTGGCGGCAGCGACCCGGGACCCGTGCTCGGCGCGTCCACCTCCACGGTGGACCTGGGCGTGCTGGCCTCGAGCCAGACAGTGCGTCTCACCAATCTCGGCAGCGGCACCATCCAGATTGCCCAGACGCTGGCGAGCGAACCCTGGCTCGACATCGTCTACGTGGAGAGCACGCCCACCGGGGACGGCCTGGGTGACTATGAGCTCAGGGTCGATCGCAGCGGGCTCACGGAAGGCTCCTGGAACGCGACCGCCCGGTTCGTTCCGGCCGATCCGGGTACCAATACGGCTACGGTCTCCGTGACCCTGCAGGTGCCCGGCACGAACCCGGGCGCGGATGCGGGCCTGTTCTACGTCATCGCGGTCAACGAAGACGGCAGCACCCAGGGCGCGGCCGCCATCGTCGCGGTGGACAACGGGGAGTATCACTGGGTGCTGAACGACCTGCCGGCCGGCAGCTACCGGCTCTTCGCCGGATCGGACATGGACAGCGACGATTACCTCTGCGATGCGGGAGAGTCCTGCGGCGCGTACCGCACCCTGGACGTACAGGAGCGGATCACCGTGGACCCGGCGAGCGATCCCGAGATCGATGGGCTCGACTTCGTAGCGGAGTTCCGCGCCGTGGTGACGAATCAGTCCACCACCGCGGACTCTCAGTTCTCCGCCGCGGGCGCTCAGTTCTCCGCCGCGGGCGCTCAGTCCTCCGCCGCGGGCGCTCAGTCCACCACCGCGGACTCTCAGTCCTCCGCCGCGGGTGCTTCGGGGTATCGGATTCCCAAGCCGTTGCCGGCGGCGGTTTCCCCGTCAGCCCCCGAGGAGCGCTAGCGCCGCCTCGGCCCTGAGGTGCACGCTCTGCTTGTAGCTGTCCAGGTCCATCCCCCGGTTGGAGCCCATGGCGCCGACCAGATAGCGCTTGTACACCCCCTGGCCGATGGCGGCGAGACGCCAGTGCGAAAACGCGCGATAGTAGTCGATGCCAGCCAGACTGCGTCCGGTGGCGGCCTCGTATCGCTCACAGAGCTCGTCCCGGGATGGGAAACCGCCGGCGGCCGTGGGTGCTGCGGCCACTTCGGCCTCGCCCGGCCCGGTCCAGGAATTGAGCAGGTAGCCAACGTCCGCCAGAGGGTCGCCCAGCGTGCACAGTTCCCAGTCGAGCACCGCCTGTATGCGACCGCCCGCGACCATCATGTTGCCGAGCCGGTAGTCGCCGTGCACGATGCCGGAGCCGATCTGCTCCGGCATCCGCTCGGCCAGGCGCTTCGAGACCTCCTCCATCTCCGGAATCTCGTGAGTCTTCGAGGCCTCCCACTGCTTGTTCCAACGCTTCAGCTGGCGTTCCAGATACGCCTCCTTGCGCCCCAGATCCCCCAGACCGACCGTGTCCGGATCCAGCACGTGCAGAGCGGCGAGCACCCGGACGACATCGAGCCCGAGCGCGTAGCGTTCCGCTTCCGGCAGGTGACCGGCGACCGAGGCGTCGTGGAGCACCGCGCCGTCGACGAAGCCCATGATGTAGAAAGGCGCGCCGTTCACTGCCGGGTCCTCGCAATATCCGTAGGTCGGCGCCACCGGCACCTCGCTGCCGGCCAGCGCCGAGACGATCTTGTGCTCGCGACCCATGTCGTGGGCGCTCTCCAGCACGTGGCCGAGAGGTGGGCGGCGCAGGACGAACGCCCGGCCCGCGCCATCCACGAAGCGGTACGTGAGGTTGGAATGGCCGCCGGCAATGAGCGTGAAGGTGAGGGGCGGCTCGAGGCCTTCGATCCGGTCACACAGCCATGCGGTCACCGGCTCGAGCGCGATGCCCTCGGGCACGCCGCCGGTCGATGCTGCCTCCTCCTTGCTGCCCATCTGCACGTCTCCCCCATGTCTCCGGACTGGCCTTGCACTCTAACGCAAACTCTTTGAGTTTTGTCATGAGATGGTTTCTCATGGCCCCGATGGCCGATGCCACTCGCCTTTCGAGCCTCATCCTGCTCGTCGTGCTGGTTGCCGGGTGCGCCGCGGCGCCGATCGGCGGACCCACCGCGCCGCGGGGGGCGACGGGGGCGGGCACCCTCACCCTGCCGACCGGCAGGAGCTACCCGGTCTTTCCCGAGGCGCTCGCGTACACAGGCAAGGCCACCTATCACTGGCCCGACGGCCGCACCTATCAGGGCACCTTCGTGAGCGGACAACCGGAAGGCATCGGTGCCGGCACCTGGCCGGGCGGTGATCGCTACCATGGCACCTGGCACGCCGGAATGAAGCACGGCCATGGCGAGCTGGCCCGCGCGGACGGCAGCCACTACGTGGGGGACTTTGTCGAGGGCCAGCGTTCCGGTCACGGTGTCGAGGAGTCGGCGGAAGGCCTCTATCGGGGTGCGTGGGCGCACGACCTGCCCAATGGCGAGGGTCAGTTCGACGGCACCGATGGCGCAACCTACATCGGGCAGTGGGTCGATGGCCGCCGGGAAGGGCAGGGCACCTACACGGACGCCCGGGGGAGCACCTACACGGGCGGCTGGTACGACGACGTTCCGGACGGCTTCGGCGAGCTGAACAACCGGGATGGTTCGGGCTACGCGGGCCAGTGGAGAAACGGCCGCCAGCAGGGTTACGGACGGTCGGTCTCCTCGGCGGACGTGACCTACGCCGGCACCTTCGTCGACGGGCGCCGGGAAGGTTACGGTATCGTCGAGCGGCCGGACGGGAGCCGCTACGAGGGCGAATGGGTTGCAGGCCGGCGGGAGGGACGGGGACGGGAGAGCTTCGCCGACGGCAGCTACCATGACGGCGCCTGGGTTGCCGATCGCCCCGTCGGTCCCGGCACCCGCCGGGATCGCACGGGTATCGAAATTCGAGGCGAGTGGCAGGGCGACGTGGTGACGGCGGGCAGCCTGCGCCTGCCGACGGGCGCCGTGTACGAGGGTCCCCTGCTCACCCGGCGCAACACGGAAGTAACCCCGGAGCTGCTCGCCTGGCTCGAGGCGGAGGCCGCCGCGGAAGATCCCTATGCCCACTTCTTTCTCGGCACGGCCTACACCGACTTCGCCGATCCGGCGCCCGACCCGTTCCGCGCCACGCGCCACTTCCGAATCGCGGCACGGGCCGGCATTCCGGATGGTCAGTTCCGTCTCGCCCTGCTCCTCATGGCGGACACGCCTCGGCAGGCCATGGTCTGGCTGAACCGGGCGGCCGACGCCGGCCAGGCCCAGGCGAACACCCTGCTCGGCGACTACTACCTCGCCGGGACCCACGTCCCCAGGGATGAGGCGCGCGCCATCGGCTATCTGGAAGCCGGTTCCCGGGCGGGCGACATGGCGGCGCGCAACGACCTGGCTCGCGTGCTCGCCACCACCAGCCGGGCGGACCTGCGCGACGGGCCACGCGCGCTGGCGCTCATTCGACCACTGGCCCTGATGCGGGGTGACTGGCAACATCTCGACACGCTGGCGGCCGCCTATGCTGCGGTGAGCCGGTTCGATGACGCGACGGACGCCCAGAGCCGGGCGATAGAGGATGCCCGTCGAACCCTGTCGCCGGAGAGCCCCGAGCTCACGGCCATGCTCGAACGGCTCGACCGGTACCGGTCGCGCGAGATGCCGACCGCCGGCGACAGCTGAGACAACGCGAGGGAACAGCACGTGAACAAGGTCAACTGGCCGTTCATCCCCGGCAACATGCCGGAGATCGTATCCGCCCAGGGCGTCTATCTCTTCGATGCTTCCGGCAGGAGGGTGCTCGACGCTGCCGGCGGCGCCATCGTCGTCAATGTCGGCCATGGCCGCGAGCGCGTGGTCGAGAAAGTCGCCGAGGCAACCCGCCGCACCACCTACGTGGTGCCGCCCTGGATCACACCCTCCCGGCGCGCCCTGGTGGAGGTGCTGGAGCGGCACTGGCTGCCCGAGCCGTTCACGCACATTCACCTCACCTCCGGGGGCTCGGAGTCGGTGGAGTCGGCGGTGAAGCTGGCGCTTCAGTACCACGTCGCCCGGGACCAGCCGGAGCGCTCCCTGATCATCGCCCGCTCACCGTCCTATCACGGCACCACCCTCGCCACCGCCGGCCTCTCCGGTCACGCCGCCCGCAAACGCGGCCTGGAGCCAGTGCTCGCCCGGCATCCCGTGGCGCCCACCCCCTATCCGTTGCGCTGCCCCCTCGGCCGCGAGCATCCGGAGATGGGTGCCTATTATGCGGACGCGCTGGAGGATGCCATCACGTCCGCCGGCGCGAACCGGGTGGCCGCCGTGCTCGCGGAACCCATCACGGGTGCCAGCGGCGGCGCTCTCGTGCCGCCGGACGACTACTGGCCCCGGGTCAGGGAGATCTGCGACCGCCACGGGGTGCTGCTGATCATGGACGAGGTGATGACGGGATTCGGGCGCACCGGCGCGCCCTTTGCGTTTCAGCACTGGGACTTCACACCCGATATCCTGGTCGGCGGCAAGGGGCTTGCCGGGGGCTATGCGCCCCTCGGCGGTGTGTTCGCCAGTACCCGGGTGGGCGAGGCGATCCGCGCTGCGAAGATGAACGTCATGTTCCACACCTTCGGTGGCCACCCGGCGGCCTGCGCCGCGGCCGCCGAGGTGCTCACCATCCTTGTGGAGGAGTCGCTCACCGAGCGGGCCCGGGAGATGGGCGCCCTGCTCGGCGCGCGTCTCGAGGCCGTGCTCGGGGGCCATCCCCACGTCGCGGAGATACGCGGGCGGGGCCTCCTCATGGCGGTGGAGATCGTCCGCGACCGCGAGACGCTCGCTCCCTATGACGAGGTGGACAACGTCACCAGCCGGATCGTGGGGAAAGCGCTGGAACGCGGCGTGTTCTTCTACGGCGGGGGCACCGGCGAGTTCCGCGACATCGTCTGCATGGGCCCACCGTTCATCATCGACGCCGGGCACGTCGAGACCATGGTGGAAACCCTGGCGGCCGCCATCGACGACGTCTGCTCGTGAACCCCGCTGCCGGCATCCGCGCCTTCACCGACGGCTGGCGTCTGGCGAGGCATCCAGGGCTCCGGCACTACGTGTGGATTCCGACGCTGGTGAGCCTCCTGATCTGCGGGGTGGGTCTGTACTTCGCGCTCGGCTACCTGGTCGAGCGCACGGGGCACCTGGTGGCCTCATTACCCGACTGGCTGTCCTGGCTTGACATGCTGCTCACGCCGCTCATCTACCTGATCGGCATCCTGGCCGGGGCGTGGGTGTTCGGCCTGCTCGCCGTGCTCATCGCGAGTCCCTTTCTCGGCGCGTTCTCGCTGGCGCTGGAGCGCATCGAGTACGACAGCGCGCCCCAGCCGGACACCGGTATCCTCACGGAGCTCGGGGCGAGCCTCGCACGCGAGGCGCGCAAGCTGCTCTACTACCTGCCCCGGCTGCTGGTGGTGTTTCTGATCACCCTGATCCCGGTGGTCAATCTGGCCGCCCCGGTGATCTGGCTGGTGTTCGGCGCCTGGACGCTCGCAGTTCAGTTCGCCGACTACCCTGCGGAGAACCGTCAGCAGCCGTTCCGGAACACGCTCGAGCGTCTGCAGTCGAACCGCGGGGCGGCACTCGGCTTCGGCCTCTGTGCCACCGGGGCGCTCGCCATTCCGTTTCTGAACTTCCTGCTGATCCCGGTAGCGGTGGCTGGTGGTACCTTGCTCTGGCGGCGGCTGGAGCCCTAGCCCGGAAACCTCACCGATCTACGTGACGAGGGCGTCGAGAGCGGTGAAAAGGCCGCGCGGCGCGAACCGCAGGGCGCACAGGCGTACTTGACAGTACGTCGAGCACCCGAAGGGAGCACGCGCCGCGTTTTCACCGCTATCGGCGTCCGCAGTAGGAGATTGGTGAGGTTTCCGGGCTCGTCAGCCGAAGCGACGCTCGATGAAGCGAACGATCCGGGCGAGACCATCCTCCAGCCGGGCGTGGCTCTGGGCGAAGCAGATGCGGAAATGCGCATCATTCCCCGGTCCGAAGGTGTAACCGGGCGCCACGCCGACGTCCTCCTCGGCGAGCAGGTCCTCCGCGAACGTGAGGCTGTCGGTGACGCCGCGGACCCGCGGGAACGCATAGAACGCACCGGCAGGCGAGGTGTAGTCGATCAGCGGATGGTTGCCGAAGGCCGCATCCACCAGCGATCGTCCGGCAGCGAACTGGCGCTGCTGCTCGCGTACGAATCCGTCTCCCTCCTTCAGCGCCGCCACCGCGCCGAGCTGCGCGAAGACGTTGGTGGTCGTGTTGAAGCACTCGGAGAGAGCGGCCCACTGGGTCTCGTAGGCGAGCGGCGTGACCACCCAGCCGATCCGCCAGCCGGTCATCGCCCAGGCCTTGGAGAAGCCGTTAACGACCACGATCGGGTCGTCGTCACGCGCAATGGTCAGGAAGCTCGGCGCGGCGTTACCGTCGAACACCGTCCGGTGGTACACCTCGTCCGCGATGATCAGCACGCGCTCCCGCCGGGCGAATGCCAGAAGCTTTTCCTGCTCCTCGGCCGTCATCACCCATCCGGTCGGGTTGCACGGCGTGTTCACGAAGATGGCCTTCGTCTCGGGTCGCGCCGCGGCCACGATCTCGTCCGCCGTCAGCTGCCAGCCGTTCTCGGTGAGCCGCTGGCGGACCTGGGAGACGCGGGCCCCGGTCACCCGGAACACCGCGTCGATGTTCGGCCAGGCGGGCCCGACAATGAGCCCGTGATCGCCTGTGGTGAGCACCATCTGCGCGGCAATGGTGATGCCGAGCATAGCCGAGCCGGGCACGGTGATGCGCCGCTCGTCCAGGTCGATGCCGTACAGAGCGTCGAGATAGGTCTTCAGCGCCGCGCGCAGCTCGGGCCGCCCACGGGTATGGGTGTAGAACGTCTGCCCCTCGTCCAGGGCCCGCTTCGCCGCCTCGCGGATGAACGCCGGCGTCACCGTGTCGCCCTCGCCGAACCAGAGCGGGATCACCTTCGGATCTCCCATGCGCTTGAAGGCAACCCGGACGATGCCGTTCTGCTCAAGCGTCTCGATCTCCTCCCGATAAGGTCTCATGGATATCCGCCGCCGCGAAAGGGTGCGGCTACTCTAACCGCTCCCGGCGCATCCCGGGAACGGCCTGCAGGGTCCCGCCAGCCACTGACGGCTGGCAGGTGGAATCGTTTTTCACGAGATGCTCAGTCGAAATAGCAGGCCCGTTCGGGCGCCTGCCGATAAGCCGCCAGAAGCTCCACGTCCGCCGCCAGGGTACGGCCGAGACTCAGGGGTGGCAGGTCGTCGACGGCGAAAAAGCCCACCGCATCCGTCTCCAGGCTCGTTCGGGCCTCGCCACCGGCAGGCCCGCAGAGAAAGAACAGCTTGTAGATCCGCTCCAGGCGCTTCGGCGTGTAGGGGTGGAGGTGGCGGTCCTTCACCGCCACCAGCCGCTCGGCACGCACCTCGAAGCCCGATTCTTCCCGCACCTCACGTTCGATGCTCTCCCTCGGCGACTCGTGCTCGTCGCCCCAGCCACCCGGCAGGGTCCAGCGCCCATCGGCGGTCTCGCGCACCAGCAGGATGCGATCGTCTTCGAACACGCCGGCGCGCACGTCGATCTTCGGTGTGGGGTAGCCGCGCTCCGGCAGGTACACGCTGCGCAGCGCCTCTGGTGCGCAGTCGAGGAGCGCAGCCAGCAGCTTCAGTGAGAGCGTCTCGAGCTCCTGATAGCGCTCCAGGTCGTACGGATCCTTGGTGTAGGTCTGCCCGGTCTGGGCGATGGCCCGTAGCCGCTTCAGCGCATCGCGCCAGCCATCGTGATTCATCCGGCAAGCCGCTCGCGAATGCGGCCCAGCCGTTCGATGGTCTCGAGACATTCGGATTGATCGCTGGAAAGGTTACGCACGATGACGTCCGTGTACCCCATCTCGCGAAGTCGCAGGAACGCCTCCGCCA
>JASFLG010000140.1:0-8927 GCA_050118205.1 Pseudomonadales bacterium | reverse complement strand
TGTGTGCCGCACGCCGCACCGAGGAGATCGAGCGCGTCGCGGAGGAAATCGTGGCCGCGAATGGACGCGCGATTGCGGTCACCACGGACGTCACGGATGGGCCAGCGCTCGAGCGGCTGGCGCAGGCGGCCATCGAAAGTTTCGGTCAGCTCGATATCTGGGTGAACAACGCGGGCGGCTCGCCGCTGCAGATGCCGCTCACCCAGCTGCCGCGGTCGGAGTGGGACGCCACCCTGGCGTTGAATCTGACCGCGATCTGGGAGGCGAGTCGGGTTGCCGCCGAACGCATGCGGGACGGCGGCCGGATCGTCAACATCTCCTCGCTGGCCGCGGAAACGGTGATTCCTGGCAGCGGGCACTACGGCGCTGCCAAAGCCGGCGTCAACATGCTCACCAGGGTGTTCGCTCAGGAGCTCGGGCCGCGCATCCGGGTGAACTGCATCATGCCCGGGGCCGTGCCTACCGAGATCATGATGAAGGCCATGAAGCTCACCGACGAGGATCTGCCTCGGCTCGAGAAGATGCTGCGATTGCCTGCGGGGCGTCTCGGCACGCCGGAGGATCTGGGTGCCGCCACGCTGTATCTCTGCTCCAAGGCCTCGGAGTGGGTGACCGGTCAGTGTCTGAGAATCTCCGGAGGCGGCTGAGGTGAGCCGATACCGCCGCATCGTTCTGCAGGAAACGCTGAAGGTCGACTGAGGGGCTCTCCCCTTCCCACCTTTCGTCCGGCCAGCTGCTTGATGAGGATCCTGGGCGCGAGTGCGCGTACGGTCTCGAGGTCGTCGCTCACAAAGTCATAGGCGAGGCCTTGGTGGAACTGCTGCTCCCACAGCAGATCGATGGTCTGCACCTGGGCCGACACGCTCAGTGCCGAGCTGGACTCGTCGAGCACCACCAGCTCGGGCTTCGGCACCAGGGCCAGGGCGATCGAGGTCCTTTGGCGGATCGCCGGAGAATTCATGGGGACAACGCTCCATGGCTGCGGGATCGAGGCCCTCCTCGGTGAGGAGCGTGGAGCGCCTTGATCGGCCTCGTCGGCATCAGAAAGACCCAGGTCCTCAGCACGGCCGAGCCACTGCCAGTATGGTGCTTTTCCCATTAATTTTCCGAATGGCGCCATAACGAGATGTGATTGGACACCTTCAGCAGCGGGATGGACTATGAAAAAGCTCGTCTCGGTTGGGAGGCTGTAGACGGGTTGTCGTGACCGGTGTGGAGGGAGGTACCGGTTGCTTCGGATGCAAGAAACTGACGGGCACTGCGGTCCGCAGTGCATCGGGGAGGGGAGATTCCATGAGCACACCCATTCGTGGCGCTTTGCGCCGCCTGTGCTGTTCTGTGATTGCGGCAGCCATTGCCTTACCGGCCCTGGCCGAGGAACAGAAGCAGCAGCCGAAACGTATCGAGGAGGTGGTGGTCTACGGTCAACGCACCGAAGCCACTGTGTCCGACACGTCCATTTCCATCACCGCCATGAGCGAGGACTTCCTGGAAACCATGGGGATTCAGGGCCCCAACGAGATGGTCAACTTCATCCCGGCCACCACCCGCACGGACTGGGACGTGAAGATACGCGGCGTGGGCCGCAACTTCAGGGGTTTGGGAGGCGACCCCGGGGTAGGCACCTATTACAACGGCATCTACTCGCCGGACTTCGGTATCGCCTCCACGGAGGGGGGGCTGTACGACATCAAGCGCATCGAGGTACTGCGGGGCCCTCAGGGAACCCTGTACGGCCGCAACTCTGTGGGCGGGGTGATCAACTACGTAACCAACCAGCCGAATCACGAGGGACTGGAGGGTAACGTACGAGCCATTCTCGGCAGCTACAATCGGCGCGAGATCTTCGGGGTCGTCAGCGGCCCGATCACCGACACCCTGGCAATGCGCCTGACCGGCTCGCAGCGGCTCATGGATGGCTGGATGAAAGGACTGGGCCCGGCGCCGGACGTGGAGGATATTGACGACCGGAACGTCGCCATCATCCTCGATTGGAACATCACGGACAAACTCACCGCCAACGTCCGCTTCAACGATCGCAGGAGCGACCGGATGGGTAACTTCGGCAATGGTGGCCATGGGATCCTCAGCGAAGGCCCCTGCATCGGCCGGAGCGGCGGTGTGGCGACCGGCCCCGACGACTGCGATCCTCAGTATCGGGTCGGGCGCGATACCAACTACTACTCACCCGGCTTGCGGGTGGTGGACGAGGACTTCGCCAACGCCCACGGTGCGTTTCCCTACCCGGACCCCTTCAATCCCGGGGAGACGATCTATGCGTCCTACCTGCGCGAAGGAGTGGATCCAACCATCTGGCCGTTCGGCCCGTCGCCGAACTATCACGATCCGTGGGTGGCCAAGTACGGGACCCTCAACAGCACGACAGACAAGACCCCGCACTTCAAGTCCCTCACGAACGGCTTCGTGAACGAGCAGTTCGATCACCAGGCCACCACCCTGATCGTGGATTTCGACGCCAGCGAGAACCTGTCGTTCAAGTACCTCGGCAACTACCAGTGGTTCGAGTACTGGTTTGACCGGGATAACGACTTCTCCGCCAGCGAGCTGTCCAGCGTCGGTGACACGGTGATTGAAGCGGTCTGGAGCCTGTCGCACGAGCTGAGGGCCTTCTGGAACCTCGGCGATCGCTGGACGGCTACCAGCGGGGTCTACTTCTTCCGCGAAAATCGCCTGCAGCATTATGGGATCCGCAACCGGCTGGCGAAGGGGATGTTCAACAACCCCACCCAGTACGGGCCGGACAATGATCCGACGTGGCTGAACAGGGCTTTCCCCTGGTTCCCTGGCTGCTTCGACTGGCAGACGGCGCCCATCGGCGCCCCCGGCGGCTACGGCGCGTACTGCGGCGATCCGGGCGTGGCTCACGACAAGCGGAACGACGTCGGCGCCATGTACGAGCACATCAACGAGGTGACCACCGATAACCTCGCCATCTATACTCAAGGGGATCTGCAGCTGACCGACAAGCTGTCGCTGACCCTTGGTGTGCGCTGGTCTCAGGACAAACGAAACCTCCTTGAACAGCGCGGCGGCTACAGCGAAATCCTCACTGACCAGTCCGATGCCTCCAGATGGGTCAACGACGCGATCGCCGCGACGGCGGACCCTTCCTTCGGAGATACCTCCGAGTTCCAGCAGCCGTATGTCACGCCGCTTGCCGCCATCAATGTCGGACTCGGAGCAGCGACCTTTACGGGAGATCCGGAGTTTCCGATCGCGCCGACCTGTGACCTCGAGTCGACCGCGCCCTGCACCACACCGCTTCGCCTCGGCGGCCTGCCCATTGCCTGGGGCAGCCGGGCTCGGGGCAAATACCCGAAGGACGACCGGTGGTCCTACCGGATCAATTTCAACTACGAGCCCACGCCGGACATGCTGATCTATGCCGGGGTGACCACAAGCTACCGCGCCGGCGGTTTCAATGCTGGATGTCCCGACTGCCGCGCCACGGTCGATGGGGTACTGTACCTGTCCGCGTACAAGCCGGAGGAGCTGGTGGCGTGGGAGATCGGCTACAAGGGAACACATCTGGACGGCCGTCTGCAGATCTCCGGTGGGCTCTATTACTACGACTACAAGAACTATCAGGACGAGGTGGAAACCTGGGAATCCACTTCGGGCGACTTCGCCCTGCCGCCTGGAATTCCGGCGCCGGCCGGTCGCGGTCCGGTTGACGTGGTGACCAACATTCCCAAGTCGACCAACGTAGGCGCCGAAGCGGACATCACCTGGCTGGCGACGGACAACCTGAGTCTGGGTGGTAACTACAGCTACACGGTATCCGAGTGGAAGCAGGCCTTTACCATCTACAACCAGTACGATCCACGCTTTCCTCGGGAGGTCGTCGGTGGCGATGTGTCCATGGACCCGTGTTCCGAGCCTGACCCCCAGATCCGAGCCATCTACTGCATCAACGTGGACGGGCGTCAGCTCGCGGGCATTCCCAAGCACAAAGGTACGCTCTGGGGCTCCTACCAGTTTCCCGTGCGCTATGGCACCTTTACCCTCTATACCTCGGTCGCGCTGACGGGGTCGTACTACAGCACCGCCCTGCAGCGGCCCTGGGACAGGGTTCCGGCCCGCAGCAACGTGGACATGCGTCTGACGTTCGTCGAGTCAGGCGGCCGCTGGGAAGCCCACGTGTTCGTGGACAACGTGTTCGACACGGAGTACGTCCGTTGGAGTGACATGGAGCCCCGGCGCAGCGGCTACGGAATCATATTCCCGCAGCGCACGGTTGCGCTGGAGCCACGAAGCTGGGGCGCGGAGTTCACCTGGCGTTTCGGGATGCATTGAGCGGGGTCTCGGCGGTCGGACCCGGTCCCCAGTGGCCGGGGTCTGACCGCCTCTAAACAGCGCGCGCTCCTGCGAGCGCCACCACCGTCTTGCCGAAGTTGGCGCCGCGAAACAGATCGCAGAACGCCTTGGGCACCGACTCGATACCTTCCAGCCGGTACTCCGGCACCACGATCCTGCCCTCACGGATCCATCGCGTGATCACGGCCCGGGCCTCGTCGTAGCGAGGCAGCTGCAGGTGGGTCATGAAGCCGTGCATGTGGGCATGCTTGGTAACCAGCGCAAAGAGGTTGCGCGGGCCCGGCGGAGGTTCGGGTTCGTTGTAGGTCGCCACGGCGCCGCACAGCAGGATGCGCGCGTCCTCGTTGATGTGATCGAGCACGACCTCGAGCAGTGGCCCGCCGACGTTGTCGAAGTACACGTCCACCCCGTCGGGGCAGGCCTGCCCGATGGCCCGGTCGACGTCTTCCGCGGTGCGATCGATGGCCGCCGCGAAGCCGAGCTCGCCGACCAGGCGCTCGCCCTTTTCCCGGCCGCTGCAGATGCCGACGGCCCGGGCGCCGAGCAGACGCGCGATCTGTCCGGCGATGCTTCCGACCGCCCCGGCGGCGGCGCTGACGAGCACGGTTTCGCCCGGCTCGATCCGGCCGTAGTCGTGGAGCCCGAAATAGGCGGAGAGGCCCGTGTCGCCGAGCACTCCCAGGTAGTAGGACAGCGGCAGGTCCGGATCGGGCGGCAGCCGCGAAATGAAGTCGCCGGCATCGGTCACCGTGTACTCCTCCCAGGCGAACCGCGCCATGATCAGGTCGCCCGCCTGGTAGCCGGGATGGCGGGATTCCAGCACCCGCGACAGGGTCAGCCCCATCACCGGCGCGTCCAGGGGCATGGCCGGGAGGACGTTGTCGCCGCTGTCCGCATCCATCCAGTTGCGGAACCCGGCATCCAGGGACACGAACAGGTTGCGGCAGAGAATCTGGCCGGCGGACGGATCGGTCAGCGCTCGCCGTTCCAGTCGGAAATCCGTTTCCCGGGGCGCGCCCCGGGGCCGGGCGGCCAGCACGATGCAGCGGTTCTCGATCATCGGGTCTGCTCCAGGGCGCGGCCGCGCTAACGCTGCTTCGGCAGCCGCCCCTCGATGTAGTCGTCGATCAGCTCGTGGTAGCGGCGGATGCGCGTCTCCTGCTTCGACAGGTAGACGCCCGTGAAGCCCCTCGATCGGAATCCGCGCTGCTGGGTGACGAAGACCGCCACGTCCTCCTCGATGGCAGGACCGATCGAATCCTCGCCAAAGGTGAGCATCTTCAGCGGGGCTTCACCGTCGAAATGTGTTCCCATGCCGCGCTCCGATGACGACGGGCCGGCGGCTGCCGCGGCCGGGCTCGCGTACCACCAGTTGTCGAAGAGGCACTGCTCGGGATCGCTTCGGTGCGGCCTGGCCCTCAGGAAGTGGAAGCCGTCCGACCAGACGGACACGGCGAAGTTGGGAAAGAGCGTGTAGTGGAACGCGTCCGTCAGCTGCTCGTCCGGGACGTTCGCATAGTGAGTGAAGCCACGGGCGGGCCCGAGACGTCGCTTGGCCTGCTGCAGCGCCTCACGGGTGTCCTCGGGCCGGCCCCTGAAATCGTCGGGATCGAGCTCCCAGTAACGGAGCTGACTGGCCAGGGGCTCCTGGATGCGCCCCTGCCTGTCGGTGGAGCCCACGCCGAACCCGCCCTTCATGATCATGCGGTTGTGGCCCTCGTTCGAGAGATCGAACTTGGTCTCCTTGAAGTAGGTGTTGATGGCCCCGCGGATCTTCTGGCGGTCGGTGTCGGGCGTGGCCGCCATGTGCACGGTAGGCACGTGATAGGACTCGTTGAAGTTGTCCAGCACCACCTTCCAGTTGCAGGGCAGCCACATGGTATTGGCCATGGTGCGCTGCCAGGTGTGGATCTCGCGCTTGTGCCAATCGTCCCAGATGGGGCCGAGGAATGTCTTCAGGCTCGTGCATTCCGGGTCCATGTTGACCCAGACGAATCCGGCGAACGTCTCGCAGGCGATCTCCACCAGGCGGATGTGGTCGCACGGATTGCCTTCCGGGAAGTCCTCCTTGTCCGGTGCGAAGTTGAGCGTGCCGTCCGGCAGGTAGGCCCAGCTGTGGTACTTGCAGACGAACCGGCCTCTGATGGTGCCCTTGGGTTCGGAAACGAGCGGGTTGCCGCGGTGCTGACAGACGTTGTAGAAGGCCTTCACCGAGCCGTCCTTCTGGCGGACCATCAGGATCTCTTCAGGCCCCACCTCTTCCATCTGCCAGTCACCGGGGTTCGGCAGCTCCGCCTCGCGGCCGAGCAACAGCCAGACCTTCGTCCACATGCCTTCCCACTCACGGGCGAAAAACTCGCGCGAGGTGTAGCGCTCACCCGGTATCCTGTGGCCGCGGGTCTGCTGCTCGGGCCAGTCGTCCACCAGCGGTATCAGTTCAGCCATGTCGCCTCCTCCCCGGACGGGTCATGCGGAAGTGCCATTCTGCCGCCGGCCGGATGGGCCGGCCAGCGACCCGGATGACCTGCCGTCGCTCAGCGCTCGTCCAGACCGCGATCGAGCCGGAGCTTGTTCATGCGCACCTTGTCGCTCTCGAGCCGTTCGCCGAGCTCCTCCTCGCTGATGGTGCCGGCCATGTGACGGCCGGCCATCGCCGAGTTGTACATGATCTTCTTCACCGGCGTGACCGCGATGATGGTTCGGAGTGGGGAGTCGAGAAGGTCGTTGAAGTACGCCTCGAACCCCTCGTCGGTGGGGCTCACCTTCTTGGCCAGCGCCGGATAGAACCAGGCCTTGGTGGCATCGTCATCGAAGAACTCGGCGGTGCCTTTGAACGTGATGGCACCGGCGGGAAGACCCTTTGGTGCGTTCGGGCGATAGCTCACACTGCTGACGTTCACCGAAACCCTGGGGTCGCGGCGGATGGCCGCGGTCCGGTGGCGGTGGGCAGAGAAGGTCAGCCAGATTTTGCCGTCCTTCCAGTAGAAGGCATGCGTGACACCGACCGGCCAGCCGTCCTTGGTGGCCCACATGAGCACCGCCTCGTTGGCGTTGGTCATGAGCGCGTCCACCTCTTCATCGGTGAACGGGTAAATGGAAACGATCTCGTGGTCGTGGGTCTGGACCATCGCGTACCCCTCTCCTCCTGTCTGGAAGGCAGATTAAACCCGTTCGGCGCGAAAACCGTCAAGGTTGATTGTTTCGTTGCCGGCCGCCTGGTTCAGGCCGCCGATATGTCTGTCCGCGTGGCTCGGGCCTCGATCTCGCGGCGGATCTCTGCGTGCCGGGCTTCGGTAATGGGATAGTTCCACACGATCAGGGCGCCGGTGATGAAGAACAGCGACGGAAACGTCGAGAACAGAAGACGCAGGCCCAGCAGCTCGCCGGCGCCATTGATTGCGCCGGGTGCCGCGTTGAAACCGAACAGGGCCAGACCGAACATGGCAATGGCCGCACCGACCGAGGACGTGGCTTTCTGCGCGAACGACCAGGCGGAGAAGAACAGTGCCGCCCGGTTTTCCGCGCTGGCCGCCGTGTCCAGATCGATCACATCGGCCTTCATGGCATTGGGCAGCGTCTGGGAGAAGCCACCGGCCGCGAATCCGGTGGCAACCGTCACCGGCAGCATCCACCAGAAGTCGCCCGGGCCGAGCAGCAGATAGAAAGGATGCGCGCAGGAAATGGTGATGAAAGCCAGTACGTAGGCGCGGTGTTTTCCGATGCGGCCAGCCAGGCGGACCCAGAACGGCACGGCAATGAAGCTCGTCAGATAGAAGAAGGTCAGCATGAAGATGGCCTTGTCCTCGGCACCGAGGACGTCGGCGACGAAGAAGATGTACAGCGGTGTGGTCACGTTGAGGCCGATGGAGCCGATCATGAAGGCGAGTACGAGGCGCTTGAACGGCCCGTTCTCCCACATCAGCCTGAGACCTTTGAGAACGGGGAGGGTAGAGCGCACGTCCACCTGTGCCTCGGGGGTACCGATCAGCGTGAACGCTACGCACACGGGCATGACGATGAGCATGGTGATCCCGACGATCTCGAGCACCGCGGCGCTCCCTCCGATCCCGAAGAATATCAGCGCCGTAGCAGGCACCAGCTGCGCGGTGAGGCTACCCATCACGCCTGCCATGGCGCGGGCCCCGGAGATTCTCGAGCGTTCGTGGTAGTTCGTGGACAGCTCGGCACCCCAGGCGTAGTAGGGGATCAGCATCATGGTGGTAGCCACCGAGAGTGCGAGGCTCCAGGTGAGCATGTGTTCCCCACCCGCCCCGGCCGGTGGCAGGAAGAGCTGGTAGATGGACAGCATCATCAGCGGCGTGGCTGCGAGGATCCATGGACGTCGGCGGCCGAAACGGCTCCGGGTGTGGTCACTGAGATATCCCATCAGCGGGTCGGTGATCACGTCGAAGACGCGCACGGCGATCATGATGGTTCCCACCAGAGTCAGCGGGACACCCACGTCGCTCGCATAAAAACGGGGAATGAACACGATCACGGGAAAGATCGACAGAGCCACGGGCAGGTCCGTGAGGCTGTAGCAGAACAGCGTGGAAGTCTTCAGTCGGGTGGTGGGCTGCATGCGCTGG
>JASFLG010000139.1:0-8941 GCA_050118205.1 Pseudomonadales bacterium | reverse complement strand
CACAGACGGGCAGATGTCGTGGTTCGTCGATCAGTTCCTCTCGATAAACCCGACGAAGTCCATCAGGTGCTCTTCCAGCTTGCGCCTGAGCTCCGGATCCGCCAGATGGCCGTCCTTGAACTTGTTCACGGCGTCGTTCACCAGGAAGGCGCCTCCTTCCATCCACAGCTGCATGCGTAGAATCCAGAATATGGTGAGCCAGCTCGACTGGGCGAATGCGGTGCCGAAACGTCCGGGCGTGGTACCCATCAGCATCACCCGCTTGCCGGTCAGCGCTCCTTCCGCAATGGGGCGGGACAACCAGTCCAGCGTGTTCTTCAGCACCCCGGGCATGCTCAGGTTGTACTCCGGGGTGGCGATGACCAGGCCGTCCGCCGCGTGCACGTCGTCCCGGAGAAGCTTGACCGGCGGCGGGAGACCGTCGACCTCCAGATCCTGATTGAACAGGGGCACGTCGGCGATGGACGCGATCTCGAGCGCCACCTCGTTCGGAAGGAGTGATTGGGCGGTGTGCAGCAGCTGGGTGTTCCAGGAGTCCCTGCGCAGACTTCCGGAGATGCCGATGAGTTTCACGAATCGTGATCTCCGGGTCAGAGGTTCGGGCCGCGCGGAAAGTCCGGAGCGCGACGGTCCTTGAGCGCCGCGACCCCTTCACGGGCCTCCGGCCCGGCAAAACCGAGAATCTCCAGAGCCGTCGAGGCGTCGAATATGGGGCCGGCCGAGCGCAGCCAGTTGTTCAGGGCATACTTCGTCCAGCGAATCGCCGTTGACGCCCCGGCCGTGAGCTTCCCTGCCACCTCCAGGGCCTTCGCTTCGAGCTCGGCGTCGTCGACACACAACGAGACGAGGCCGATGCGCTCCGCTTCCTCGCCACTCAGCCGATCACAGGTGAGCAGGTAGTACTTGGCCTTTGCCATCCCGCACAGCAGTGGCCAGATCAGCACGGCGTGGTCCCCGGCCGCCACCCCGAGCCGGGTGTGACCATCGGTGATGGCCACCGACCTTGCGATAATCGAGACATCCGCCAGCAGGGCGGCAACCAGACCGGCACCCGCGGCCGGGCCGTTGATGGCGGAGATGATGGGCTTGCCGCAGTTGATCAGGTTGTAGACCAGATCCCGCGCTTCCTTCCACACGGCGGCTCGAGCGTCGTTGCTCTCGGTGATGTTTTCGATCCACTCGAAGTCGCCCCCGGCGGAGAACGCTCTGCCCGCCCCGGTGAGAATCACCACGTCGACGTCCGGGTCCTCGTCCACTTCCCGCCAGACGTAGGTGAGTTCCCGGTGGCCGACGGCATTCAGCGCGTTGTACTTCTCCGGTCGGTTAATGGTGATTCTCAGGACCCGCTCGGCGGGATAGTCGAACAGCAGATGCGTATAGCCGGCGTAGCGGTCGCCCATGGTGTGCCCCCCAGGTTCACAGCGCACTGTAAAGGCTTTATCCGGGGAATTCGATGCCGCGTTCGCGATGCAGGAAGTTCGGCGTTAAGGTGTGACGAAACCCAACGAGAGGATGCACCCCGTGAGCCAGACATACCTGAGTCCCACCCCCGAGCAGATTCAGACGATCCGCGACATGCCGCTGGAGGGACCCGTGATCATGCTCAACCTGCTGCGATTCAAACCCGACGGCGGCGCGGAGGAGTACGCCCGTTACGGGGAGAAGGCTGCGCCTTTTCTCGAGAAGGCCGGTGCCAGTATCCGCTATCTGGGCCGGTCCGTGGCGACCGTGATTGGTGGGGAGGAGTGGGACGAGGTGATCCTGGTGGAGTACCCGTCCAAGCAGGCGTTCCTGGAGATGACCGGTAATCCCGACTACCCGGGCGATGTGCGCAGCGGCGCGCTGCTCGACTCCCGCCTCTATTGCACGCAGAGCGGGCGATAGACGTATTGCACGCAGAGCGGGCGATAGACGTATTGCACGCAGAGCGGCCGGTAGGCGATAGCCATAGAGCGGAGTGAGCGGATGCAGATCAACCTCGTCGATCCCGACAGCTTCCAAGGCGGACACCCGCACGATCAGTACGCGTGGCTCCGGAAAAACGATCCGGTGCACTGGCACGAGGAACCCGGGGGGCGGGGATTCTGGGCGGTGACCCGCCACCAGGATGTCCACGACATCGGGCGCGATGCCGCCGTCTACTCCTCCGAGCCCACGATCATGATTGCCGATCCCGCCCCGGGTCAGCTCGACCTGTCCGGCCCCTACAAGATGATGCTGATGATGGACCCGCCGGAACACACGGCGTACCGGAAGCTCATCAGCCGGGAGTTCACCCAGGGGCCCGCAAAGCACTACAACGCCCGCATCCAGGAGCTGGCGACGGGGATCGTGGATGCGGTGATCGATCGGGGAGAGTGCGATTTCGTCACCGAGATAGCGGGCGAGATGCCGAGCTTCGTGATTGCCGATCTCATGGGGTTGCCGCTCGACGATGGCCGCGAGCTCTACAAGCTCACCGAGATCATCCACTCGGCGCCGGAGACCCTGCCGGAGAACGCCATTCCCGAGGCGGTGGGAAAAATGTTCGAGTACGGCCAGGGCGTGATTACCGAGAAACGGGCGCGTCCGGCCGACGACCTCGCCAGCAAGCTGCTCGCCGCGGAGGTGGACGGCCGCAGGCTCGCGGACCCGGAATTCCTGCTGTTCTTCCTGCTGCTCATCGACGCCGGCGGCGATACGACCCGCAACCTCGTCGCGACCGGCATGCACGAGCTGCTGGCCCATCCGGATCAGCTGGCGCTGCTCGAATCCGACGTGGATCGCTATCTGCCGACAGCCCGTGAGGAGCTGCTGCGCTGGACATCGCCGGTGATCTACATGCGCCGGACGGTGCAGACCGACACGGAGCTCGGCGGCAAGCGCCTGCGCGAAGGGGACAAGGTGGTGCTCTACTACGGCGCCGCGAACCGGGACGAGGCCGTGTTCGAGAACCCACAGGTTCTGGACATCACGCGCACGCCCAACAAGCACCTGGCCTTCGGCGGCGGGCACCACATCTGTCTGGGGCAGTGGTTCGCGCGTCTCGAGATCGACGCCATCTTCCGGGAGGTGCTCACCCGCCTGCGGCACATCGAGATCGACGGGGAGCTCAAGTGGATGCCGAGCAATTTCATCTGCGGGCTCACCCGGATGCCGGTCCGTTTCGAGCCAAGATGAGACCTGGCGGTACGGGCTGCTAGGACGTCAGTGCCTTCTCCACCTTGGCAAGAACGTCGCGTCGCGCCTTGAGCCCATCCCGGAAATCCTTGGAATCCGTATCCGCAATCTCGTAGCTGAGGTTCTCCAGCAGCTTCTGCAGGTACTCCTTCAGAATGTCGGCTTCCGCCTCGGTGAGATCCAGGTGAATCATTCGCTTCCCTCCTTGTTCTGGTCGATATCGAAAAACAATCGGCATCCAGGCCTCTCCTAGTATCACCGATCACGCGGGTCTCGTGTACGGGCGAACCCTTACCATCGGGAATCTCCTGCTCCGCATGTTTCGTCGCGTTGAACGGTTCCGTCACGTTATGTTCAGCGCATCGTAGCTGTACAGCCAATCCATGGCGCCGCGGCTTGCCCGGGAGGCGGCCCGGTTGCGCGCCCATGCCCCGATGCCGGTCAGATGGAACACCCGGGCATTGCGCCGGGAGCCGGCCTGGATGCGGGCGGTCCGTGCCATGCGCAGCGCCTGGTAGCGCGCGAGCGCCGGGGTAGTGGAGCCCCCTGCCTCCCGTGCTGCCCCGACGCAGTGTGCCAGCACGGCGCCGTCCTCGATCGCCATGGCGGCACCCTGTGCCATGAACGGCAGGGTGGGGTGGCAGGCGTCGCCGAGCAGGGTCACCCGACCCAGGCCCCAGCTCGGCATCGGCGGCCGGTCGAACAGGGCCCACTTGAAGCAGGCGTCCCTGTCCATGCTGTCGATGAGCAGCCGGATGTCCGGGTGCCAGCCGGCGAAGTCGGCGACGAGCTCGGTGTGGTCGCCATGCGCTGTCCAGGACTCCACCTCCCAGCCGGCTTTCTCCACCACGCACACGCAGTTGATCAGCTCGCCGGCACGCACGTAGTAGTGCACGAAGTGCTTGTGCGGACCCCACCAGACGCCCGCCACCGGTCGAATGCGTCCGGCGGGGAGCCGTGAGGCGGGCACCAGGGCGCGCCAGGCAACGTTGCCGGTGAACGTCGGTGACTCCGCGCCGAACAGTGCCGCGCGCACGGTCGAGTGGATGCCGTCGGCACCGACGAGCAGCGACCCACGATGCGTTTCGCCGCCAGCGGTGATGGTCACGCCCGCCTCGTCCTGGACGAACCCATCGACGCTCGCCCGGACGTGCAGACGGATCCGCGGTTCCGCGGCTGCGGCATCTGCCAGCAGCCGGATCAGGTCGGCCCGATGAACGTGGTAATAGGGCGCGCCGAACCGTGCGGTTGCCGCATCGCCCAGGGGGGTCGCGGCGAGCAGGCGGCCGCTCTTCCAGTGTCGGAACTCGGTGCGCTCCGGCAGAAAGGCGATGGGCGCCAGGGCAGGCCCGAGGCCGAGATCGAGCAGCACGCGGGTGCAGTTGGCCGACAGCTGAATGCCCGCACCCACCTCCTCGAAGCCGGCTGCCCGTTCGAACAGCATCACCTCGAAGTCGCGGTGCGCGAAACCGAGCGCGGCCGCAAGCCCCCCGATACCGCCGCCGGCGATCAGGATGGGTTCGTTCATCGGTGCTTCGTATCCCGGCGCTGGCGGGAGGCTGATGCCATGCGTTGTCCGTAAGCCCAAGCCCAGCGGAGAAGGGTAGGGGACCCGTTCGGAGCGCGGAAGAGCAAGGCGCGCTCCAGAAAATTAGAACAGTTGTACTAATTTCCACTTGAGCCTATGATTCTTCGACCAGAGAGGGAGACAGCTCCGATGCAGGCAGACGGGTCTTGAGCATCGCGGTTGACGCGCCGCGCCGGCGGGCGCCATCCAGCCCGTCGTCCGGGCGGCTCAGAAACCGTGCCGCGGACGCGACCCGTGCCAGGATCATTGCCGCCGCCGTCCGGCACATCGGTCGTTATGGGCCGGAGGGCGCGTCGCTGCGCAGCCTCCTCGCGGAGGCGGGGGCGAGCGCGTCCGCTGCCAGCTATCACTTCGGCTCCAAGTCGGGACTCTATCGCGCGGTGGCGGACAGCTACTACGAGCGCATCCGGTCGCGACTCGAGGCACTGATGGAAGCGGCCGTCGCGCTGCCGGCCGGTCCTGAGCGGCTGCGCGCCCTGGTGGAAGCGCACATACGCCCGCACCTGGAACTGGTCGTCGGAGAAGGGGAGCATGACTACGGGCTGATGGCGCTGCAGTTCGCGGCCGACGGTCAGAGCAGCGAGTGGCGCGGCGCCGAGCAGGTCGTTCGGGACCTGAGAGAACGCTTTCGGGCCGCGCTGGGCGACTGCTGCCCGGGGGTGGACGAGGCGCGACTTGGCAGGGGGATCGGCCTGGTCGTCGCGGTGATGGCCCGGGCACCCTTCAACACGCCGTCGTTCTCGCTGACGAGCCGGGTGATCGGCGATGTGCCCATCGACACCCTCATAGAGGAAGCCGTGTCGTTCGCGTCGGCCGGATTGTCGGGCCTGCTGGGTGTTTCCGGGAACGCACGCTGAGCTGATCGTAGACATGGAGTGGCCAATGGAATCCGGATTGTTGCGTGACGTAACCGAAGCGGAGATCGAAACCTATCGCAAGCACGGCGTGGTGCGGCTGCGCGGCGTTCTGCCGGCAGACTGGGTGTCGGAGCTGGGCATCGCGATCGATCAGGTCATCTACGACCGCTGGGAGGACAATCCCGTGCACTACGACATCACCGGCACGGCCGATGCCCTGCGCGCCCAGGGTGCGGGCAGCCTGGTGCTTTCCGATGTGCGCGCCGATGCTATCGAGACGCCCGGGCAGTTCAGGAGCACGGTGGGCTCGTGGCTGGTGAACGACGCGCTGCGGCGGCTGGTGCTGGATCCGCGTCTCGGCTATCTGGCTGCCCGGTTAACGGGTGCCCGGGCGGTGAGCTTCTATGAGAACCAGACGTTCATGAAGGAGCCCGGCACGCGGGAGTACACGGCTTTCCACACCGACGAGCCGTACTTCCACCTGCAGGGCGATCAGATTCTGAGCCTCTGGATGTCGCCGGATTCGGTGAGCGAGGACTCCGGCGCCATGCGTTACATCCGCGGTTCTCACCGCTGGGGCCAGCGCTACAAGCCGAACCCGTTCATCTCTCAGACGGCAATGGACTCGTTGGGAATCGGCGAGTCCGAGCCGGACCAGCAGCAGTTGCCGGATATCGAGGGGCGGCTTTCCGAGTACGACGTGATCACGCATCCGTCCGAACCGGGCGATGTCATCGCGCACCACCTGAACCTGGTGCACGGATCAGGCCCAAACTACACTGCCGATCGGAAGCGCCGGGCGGTTTCCGTGACCCTGGCGGGTGACGATGCCGTCTACTGGTTCAAGAAGTCGGCGCCGCCGCAGCCACACCAGACGCACGGGCTTGCCAATGGGGCAGCGCTCGGCAGCGAGCCGTTCGTGCGGGTCTGGCCCGCCTGACAGCAGAGGGGAGCACACCATGGGTTGGGAATTCACCAAGGGACTGCACGAGATTGGCGCTGGACAGTACGCCTACCTGCAGCCAACCGGTACCTGGGGATACAGCAACGCCGGGCTGATCGTAGATGGCGAGGCATCGCTGCTGGTGGATACGCTGTTCGACGAGGACCTGACCGCCGAGATGCTGACCACGATGCGCGACGCGACCGGCATCGGCGGCGCAGAGATCACGACGCTCGTGAACACGCACGCGAACGGTGACCACACCTATGGCAACCGTCTCGTTGAGAACGCGGAGATCATCGCCTCGAAGGCGGGCGCCCACGAGATGGAAGAGCTGCCGCCCGGGGCCATGGCGCAGATGATGACGGCCGCACCCGGCATGGGTGAGGTTGGCGAATTCTTTCTCGAGTGCTTCGGGGATTTCAACTTCGCCGGCATCACAATGCGCATGCCTACACGGACCTTCTCGGGCGCGCTGGACGTTCGGGTCGGCGACAAGGCCGTCGAGCTCATCGAGGTGGGACCGGCACATACGCTCGGTGACGTGATCGTCTACGCGCCGGACGACCGAGTGGTCTATACCGGCGACATCCTGTTCGTGGACGGCACCCCCATCATGTGGGCAGGGCCGGTGTCGAACTGGATCAAGGCCTGTAACGACATCATCGAGAGAGACGTCGACGTGGTCGTACCCGGGCACGGACCCATCACCGACAAGGCCGGGGTGGCCACCATGCGTGACTACCTGGTCTTCGTGAATGCGGAAACACGCAAGCGGCACGCGGCAGGCCTCACTGCCGAGGAGGCCGTGTTCGACATCGCCCTCGGCGACTACGAGTCCTGGGGCGATTTCGAACGCATCGCGGTCACCGTGCACACCATCTATCAGGAGCTCGAGGGAGACGAAAAGCCGGCAGATGCGGTGGCGTTGTTCTCCCTGATGGCCCGGCTCAAGAAAGACCGCCGCGGCTGATTCGCCTGCCGGCAGCGCGGGCGGCCGCTCGGCGGACCGAGCGGGTTAGTACTTTCGGGTAATATGGCCCGACCGGCTCGGTTGCTAACGTCCTGTCCGACGTAGAGCTACCGAGAGCGATCATGCAGTTTCAGAAGATCTCAGGTGCCGGACGCGGGCTTCGACGCCTTCTGATTGCCCTGCTCCTGGCCGGGTCCACACAACCCGTAATGGCCGCGGCGGTACCGGGCGTCGGCGAGATCCCCCAGGTGCCCGCGTTTCTGCCCATGGCGAATGCGGTACCGACCAGCGAGCCCATGCCCATCGACGGCACCTGGCTCATCTCCACCATCCGCAAAACCATCCGCATCGAGCAGGGCCGCGCCTACGCGGTCGACGGCTGGACGCATCTCTTCGTGCTCGACATCCAGCCCGGCATGGTGGTGATCAAGGACATCCGGCCGACGGCGCCGGGCGAGTACGGCGGCCAGGATCTGCCACTGATGGGTGCGTTCACGGCGCGCCTCGGAGCCGATCGATCACTGACCGTTTCGGTGCAGGGCGCTCTGGGTCCGGTACGATACCAGCTGATTCCCATGCAGCTCGACGAC
Source organism: Pseudomonadales bacterium (assembly GCA_050118205.1). Classification (GTDB taxonomy): domain Bacteria; phylum Pseudomonadota; class Gammaproteobacteria; order Pseudomonadales; family Azotimanducaceae; genus SZUA-309. The sequence goes on along the minus strand of JASFLG010000139.1, from coordinate 831 downwards.
CCGGCCTGGTTCAATGCCGGGATGGCACAGGCTGGTTTTCAGCCCCCACCGTCGGCGCCGGTAGCGGGTGGGCAGCCGAGCTATGCGCTGCCACCCCGGCCAGGGAGCGCTCCCGGATACGCGCCACAGCCGAACGCGCCGCCGCCCGCCTATCCGCCGCAGCAGCCGCCGCCTCCGGCAGTGCAGCCGGTCACCGGCCCGCCATCCGCACCGCCAACTCCCGGATACGGAGAAGGCGTGCCGCCAGCGACCGGGGCGGGGACGAACACCCTGATGAGCCAGCACGCGGCCTACACGCGGCTGGCCGCACGTCAGACCGACGCTGGCAGCAGCGCTGGCAGCGCCTTCGACTTCGCCGTTGATCTCGACACGGGCGTCGGTACCAGCGGCTACTGTTCGAACAAGGGTGGACCGAACCAGGAACGCTGCGAAGAGGTGGACGCCGTCGATCACGGCGCCACCAAGAAGGGCTGCTTCGGCGCCAACCTCTATCAGTCCGACGGCAACTGCTGGCGCTGTCCGGAGGGCTACAAACGTGCAAGCCTGATGCGCAAGATGTCGGACCCGGAAGCCTGTCAGGAGCGGGGCCTCGGTTTCAGCCACGACTACACGCGGGCGACGCTGGAGCGTGATGCCTGGGGCTGCCCCGACGGTCAGTTCAAATACAAGGGCAACTGCATGACGTGCCCCGCCGGCACCAAGCGCCAGCACGTGCTCGGCATCGACTCGGGCAAGTGCAGCGTGCCCAGGGAGCATCAGTGCAACGATGGGCTCGTGCTGGTGAAGACGGAGCCGGACGGCTTCTGGGACCGCATGGGCAACTGGGTCGGT
>JASFLG010000138.1:0-8949 GCA_050118205.1 Pseudomonadales bacterium | reverse complement strand
GAGAAATGAGCGGCATCGGCTAGCGCTGCGTCATTGTGCTGCGGCATCCACGGTCCGACCCTCGACACGGCCTGCGTTGCCTGCGCCATCAACGGCCGGAACCTGACGGATGCCGATCAGCGCTACGCGTCCTCGTTCATCAAGGACTTCGCTCCGCAACCCGGGCGGACGCTCGAGTTCGGAGTCAAGCTGGCAATCTGACCGATGGGGCCGGGCCGTAACGCCCGGCCTCGCGCTTCCCATGTGCGCATCGTGGAAGCGCTCTCAAGTCGGACCCTACGCTCGTTTTTCCTCGTCCGTCTGATTGGCGGGCGACTCCCGTGTTGCGAGCCCCTGGCGCTGCACGAGCTCTGCCTGCACCTCGGCAAGGCGTTCCCGCGTCATCGTGATCCTGGAAATCAGGTAGATCGGGATGAAAAAGAGCAGCGGCACCGCTACCCCGTCGGTAAAGGCCAGTCGGAAGAGCGTGTCGTCCAGCACCATGCCGGGTTCTGCCACTTTCGGCAGTCGAATCACGAAGTCGAGCAGGAAGCCGCCGATGATCAGTCCGATACTGCTGGTCGCCTTCGACGACAGGCTCAGCGCGGACGCAAACACGCCCTCCTGCCGCCTGCCCGTATCCAGCTGCTGCTCATCGAGCAGGTCGGCGATCAATGAGGCCACCATGATGCCGCAGATGGTGAGCAGGTAGACGGAGACGATGCTGAATCCGACCAGAATCGGCAGCAGCGACGGTTCGCCGTTGGCGGGCAGGACGTCCAGAAAACGAAGCGTTACCTTGGTGATCGCCAGGACCATGACGATCGACAGACAGATCTGAAGCAGGACGTTCTTGTCGAATCTGGCCTGCAGCAGCGGAACTGTCGCGAACGCGATCAACGCGCCGAATCCGGTCAGCGCGAACCACCTGAGCGCCGGCGGCGTCAGCCCCCAGAAATAGGTGTTCATGTAGATGTCGAACACGCCGCCGACGCCGGCGATGCCGGAGAACAACAGCGTCAATAGAAACAGCCTGCGGAAGTTGGCGCTCGTCAGCGCGAGCAGCACGTCCGCCAGGGTCTGTCTGATCGAGAACCGTGGCGTCGGCTTCGTGGGTTGCAGGATGTACGGGATCTCTTTGCGCGTTCCCAGGGTCGAGACGAACGCCCAGATCGTCACGAGACACGCAACGACCAGCCCGAAGACCGGATACGCGTCGGGATTCAGCTGACCGACCGGATGCTCTGCGGTGTTCGGGAAAAGATAGGTCCACGTGAAGAGATAGAAAATGATACCGCCGACCCAGCCGACCAGGTAGCGAAAGGTGATGATCGAGGTGCGCTCGACATAGTCGGTGGAGAACTCTGCCGCCAGCGCATTCCAGGGCACGATGAAGAACGTGAAGGCGAGTCGCGCCGCAATGGTGAAGAACAGCAGCCAGGACACGAGGGCGTATTCACTCAGTCCGGCGGGCGGTGTGAACAGGAAGTACATCGTGAGCCCGAACGGGACCGACGCCGCCAACATGAAGGGATGGCGTCGCCCGAGCCTCGATTTGAAATTGTCGGAGATGGAGCCGACGACCGGGTCGGAGATCGCATCCACGAACAGCGAGATACCGATGACGACCGATACGGCGGATGCTGGAAGTCCCAGAATCTGATTGTAGTAGAGCAGAAGAAACGTGCCGAAGGCGAAGTCTTTGTGGCTGTTGACGAGACCGCCGAAACCCTGGAACACCTTGCTCGATAGCGGCACTTTGCCCTCACGCGTCTTCTCGCGCGTGTACTCTGCGTCTGTCATGGCATGTCACGTCACTGCTCGCGGGAGAAGATAGCCTGACACAGGATGTGTGTCAGACCCAGACCGCTTGCCGCCCGCGCAGCGCGTCAGCCGCCGATCGGGAGGATCGTTTTAAATGATAGACATTCTCATTTGTCGTGATTCAGGCGCCGCACGCCGGACAGGCCGCCTGGTGTTCGGCGGGCGCTTCGTCGGATACTGCCACTGTCGTATCGGGTAGTGAGGGAACTGATGTCGGAAGCGAATTTCGTTCGTGACAAGGTGATCGTGGTAACCGGTGCCGCCGGCGGCTTCGGTCGGCTGGTGTGCGAGAAGGTCGCCGCGCTCGGCGCCCGGGTGGTGCTTGCCGACGTGAACGAGTCGGCGCTCGGTGAGGCCGTTGCGGCGCTCGAGGCGACCGGCGCGCAGGTGCTCGGCCGGCCGACGGACGTCACACAGCTCGACGAGATGCGTTCGCTCGCCGCGGCCGCGGTCGAGCGCTTCGGTCGCATCGACGTGTTGGTGAACAATGCCGGGGTGATGCCGCTCGCGTTCTTCGCGGATCATGCAGATGCGCTGCCCGCGTGGGAGCGCTGCATCGACATCAACTTCAAAGGCGTGCTCTACGGCATCATCGCCGTGCACGACCAGATGATCGCTCAGGGTGCCGGTCACGTCGTGAACCTCTCATCGATCTACAGCAATTTTCCGGTGGCTGGTGCCGCGGTCTACGGCGCCTCCAAGGCGGCCGTGAACTTCCTCTCCGAGGCGCTCAGGGTGGAGTCCCAGGGACGCATCAAAGTGACCAACGTGCGTCCCACGGGCGTACCGGCGACCAACCTGGCGAGCGGGATCGTCAACCCGCAGGCCATCGTCGGCATTCTGGGCCAGAACGCAGCCACGTATCTTCAGCAGATGGGTGCCGCGCAGGCAGGCGAGTTGCCGGCGGAGCAGCAGAGCGTGGACAACATCGAGTACTACGCGCTGGCCCCCGAGCATCTGGCGGAGCAGATCGTCTACGCCATAAACCAGCCACTCGGCGTCTCTATTTCGGACATCACGGTCCGCGCTGCCGGAGACGGATACATCCTGTGACCCACCTGCTCGATGTGCCCCTGGTGCAGCTGGCGGTGGCGCTCGGGCTCGGCCTGCTTGTTGGCCTGCAGCGCGAGTGGGTGGAGGGCAAACCGATCGGCCTGCGCTCGTTTGCGCTCATCACGCTGATGGGTGCCATTTCGGGCCTGTTCGCGGCCAAAGGTTTCTGGATGGTCGCCGCCGGCCTGCTGGCGGTGACGATTGCGGTTCTGGTGCACGCCGTGCTCCTTGCCCGGGAGCATCCGGTGAAGGGCATGACGACGGAGCTCGCGGCGATCACCATGTTTCTGATCGGTGCCATGACCACCAGCGGCTGGATCGTTCCGGCGGTGGTGCTGGGTGGCGCAGTGACGCTGCTGCTGCACTGGAAGCAGCCGCTGCATGCCTGGATCGAGCAGATAGAGGGCCATGAGTTCCGGGCAGTGGTGCGCTTCGTGCTGCTCACCCTCGTGGTGCTGCCGGTGCTCCCGGACCGCACGTTCGGACCCTACGACGTGCTGAATCCGTTCCAGATCTGGCTGATGGTCGTGCTCATCGTGGCGTTGAACCTGACCGGTTACTTCGGCATGCAGCTCACCGCCGGGCGTGGCGGTGCGTTACTCGGCGGGGTGCTGGGCGGGCTCGTCTCGAGCACGGCGACTACGGTGAGCTTCGCATCGAGAAGCCGCAAACAGGCGAGGTCGGCCCCGGTGGCGGCGGTCGTGATCCTGCTCGCGTCGACGATCGTCTACGTCCGCATCGTCGTCGAGACGGTGGCCGTGTCGCCCGGACTGCTTGCACCGCTCGCGTTGCCACTCATCGCGTACACGGTGCTGCTGCTGGCGACCGTGGGACTCTTCCTGCGCGGCTTTGATGGTGGCGACCGTGAGGATCTGAAGACCGGCAATCCGGCGGAGCTTTCGACCGCGCTCTTCTTCGGTGCGGTGTACAGCGTGGTTATCTTTGTGAGCGCCGCGGTCAGCCACTACTTCGGAGAGACCATGCTTTATCCGGTCGCCATCGTCTCGGGGCTCACCGACGTGGATGCCATTACGCTGTCGACGGCGCGACTCCATGAGGGGATGCGCATCAGCGCCGACACGGCATGGCGGGTCGTGTTTCTTGCGTCGGTTTCGAACCTTGCGTTCAAGACCGGTGTGGTCGGCGTGCTCGGCGGGCCGGCGCTGCGCCGGCGCCTGGTGCCGGTGATGATCATCCTCGTGATCGCCGGCGTGGCGGTTACGGTATTCTGGCCGTAGGCGACGGGCTCACTGGGGTGCGGGCAGTGCGTCCAGGTCGACTGCCAGCGCGCGCGATTCCATATCGCAGGTGTTGTCGACATCGGCTGGATTGCTGGCGCTTGCACCAGGATCGTTTCCGCTTGCGCTGTGTTCTCCACCGCGCAGGGCGGCGACCTCGGCCCCGGCAGCATCGAAGTCATGCTCAAAGTCCGGATTCGCACGCAGCACGGCCACGGTTGCGGCGCCTATCGTCCGCCCCGCGGTTACGTCGCTCGGCCAGTGCACGTTGCAGACCATCCGGCTCTCACCGAACGCCAGCCCGCGTGCGAGAATCTCGTCGGCCCGCTCGGGCACGAGGCTGGTGAGGATCAACGCCCAGGCCCAGCCGATGGCCGTGTGACCGGACGGATAGGACGGGTCGTGTGCGAGCATCTCCTGTTCTGCTTCCGGCGCGCAGTTGGGCGCCCCGTTGACGATGAATGGCCGCTGGCGTTCGTAGTGAAGCTTGGCGGCATAGGTGGCCAGCCCCGCATCGGTCAGGCTGCGGCGCAGCAACTGATACAGATAGGGCGTGCTTTCCGGGGCGATCGTGAAGCCGAGGGCACACGCGAACGTGTCCGCAGCCGCGGGGAAGAGCAGGTTGTCGTCCCGGGCCGCCAGCGCGTAGCGCGGCGTCCCCTTCAGGGCGAGCAGCCGCTCGCTGAACGCTTCGTCGGCTGCCTGCTCGGGTGAGCCCGCCGCCGGCGGTGGCGGCAGCAGGGCCAGGCTGTCCGGATAGGCCTCTGCCGTAAGGTAGCCCTGAAGGATACCGGGGCGGACCTCGGGCACCGGCTCGGGGCCGGCCTCGGCGGCCAGCACGGATGCGGCCGAGACGACCATGACCAGCGCGGTCAGCGTGCGGACGATCTGGGGTAGGAAGCTCTGGGGCATTATTCTGCTCAGCGTGTGGTCGTTGGCTGCATTGTGGCAGCTCAGATGGCGAACCAGTAGCGCCCGCCATCGTCCTCGTAGCGGTAGTTCATCACCCGCGGCCAGGCCGGCGGTGCGAGCGGGGCCTGCCAGGTATCGAGCGCCGCGCGCAGTGACGCCACCACCTCCGGGCGGGTCCCGCTCAGATCCCGGGTCTCGCCCGGATCGGCATCGAGATCGAACAGCGCCACGGTGTGGTCGCGGACGTTCTGCAGAAGCTTCCAGTGCCCCCGGCGCACGGCGAGGTTGAAGTCGCTGCGCCAGGCGAGCAGTCGCGGGCCGGCTGGCGCCGACGCGCTCAGATCCCTGGAGTCGTACGGCCGGTCCTCGGGCAACGGCGCGCCGACGGCGGCGAGCAACGTGGCGAACAGGTCCGAGAGCAGCACGGGATCGTGGACGGTCGCGCGCCTGCCGGCGCCGGGCCAGCGGATGACCAGAGGCACCGCCAGCCCACCCTCGAACTGGGTGAACTTACCGCCACGCAACGGACCGTTGTCCGTCGCGCCGGTATAGTCGGCACCGCCGTTGTCGCTGGTGAACACGACAAGCGTGTCGTCGAGGGCCTTTCGCGCCCTCAGGTGGGCGAGCAGCTCACCGATGTCGTGGTCCAGGCGCCGGATCATGGCAGCGTAGACGCGATGGTTGTGATCGGCGCTCGGCGGCGTCGCATCGTAATCCTCGCGTCGAGCCTGAAAGGGGGTGTGCGGCGCGCTGTAGGGAAGGTAGGCGAAGAATGGCCGGCCCGCATCCAGAGCGGTGTCGATGAAATCGGTGGCTTCTGCTGTGATTGCGTCGGTGAGGTAGCGCGGCTCGTCGATGGCCTGGCCGTTGCGGGTGATGGCGGATGGCCCGGAACGACCCATCTGCCAGATGTGCTCTTCCCAGAACAGGTTCTGCCGCTGGGTCTCGATATCGGTGGCGTCCTTTGGTGCATACAGGCTGAACGCCTCGAGAAATCCGTACTGGGTATCGAAGCCGAAGCGCAGCGGATGATTCCGGGTGTCGTAGCCCAGGTGCCACTTCCCGAAGATCCCGGTGCGGTAGCCGAGCGCGCCGAACACGTCCGCCAGCGTGACCTCGCTCGCGGGCAGGCCCTGCGCGGCGCGCTGGCTCGCGTCCGGGTAGGCATCCAGGAGAAACGGCTGCATCGCATCCGTATCGATCAGGTAGCGGAAGGCGAGGTACTCGCCGCGGTTCCTCACGTAGCGCTGCATCGGTTGCGACTCGAAGCCGAAACGGTTCTGGATGCGCCCGGTGAGGAGGGCCGCGCGCGATGGTGCGCAGATGGCCGCGGTGGCGTAGGCGCTGGTGAAAGTTGTGGCGGTCGCGGCCAGGGCATCGATGTTCGGGGTAGGAACCCCGCCAGCGTAGCCGACATCGTGGCGGCCCAGATCGTCGGCGACGATGAGCAGGACGTTGGGTCCTGTTCCGGGGGCACGGTCCTCCAGCCCGGCGAGATAAGTGCGCTTGCCCTGGGCGAGCGCCGGATCAGGGGCGATGTCCCAGCGGGCGCTGCCGGGAAGCGGCCAGAGCAGAAAGGCTGCAATGCCCGCTGCGGCACCCAGCGTCAGCCACCACACGATGCTGCGTCTGCCCAGTCTGCTCTCTCCTCTGTCTCCGGCCTCGTGATCGAGTGGTGGGATGCTCGGGGAGGCGCGCGGCAGATGCAACCTGCCAGGGTCGGGCAGGATCGGCTACCCTTGGGCGTCTGAGGTTGTGCGTACAGGGAGAGGATATGGTGGCCCCACTGGAGGGAGTCCGCGTGCTCGAGGTGGCGAGCTGGCTGGCCGCACCGAGCTGCGCGGCGCTGATGGCGGACATGGGCGCGGACGTGATCAAGGTGGAGCCACCGATTGGCGACACCTATCGGCGGTTGTTCACTTCGCTTCTGGGCGAGGACTTCGTGCATCCCTCGTATCAGTTCGATAATCGCGGCAAACGCGGCATCTGCGTGAATCTGGAAGATCCGCAGGGTGTGGCGCTGGTGCACGAGCTGGCGGCGGGCTCGGACGTCTTTCTCACCAACCTGGTGCCGGAGCGTCTGGCGCGCTACCACCTGACCGACAAAGAGGTGCACGCCGTGGCGCCGCGGGTCGTCTACGCCGTGCTCGCCGGGTACGGGGTGACCGGGCCGGACAGCCACCGTGCGGCCTTCGACCAGACGGCCTTCTGGGCACGTTCGGGGGCCATGTCGGTGTTCGGCGACCGGGACGACGGGCCGCTCATTTCCCGGGGCGGTTACGGGGACCGGACCACGGCGTTGAACCTGCTTTCCGCCATTCTTGCAGCGCTGCGCGTGCAGGAACGCACCGGCGAGGGGCAGTACGTGGAGGTGACGCTGCAGCGCACGGGTGTCTGGGCCCTGGCCAGCGACGTCTGCACGGCCCTGTTCGACCGGCAGCAGCCGGAGAAGACGAGCCGCAGGCTGCCGCCCAATCCCATCTGGAACACCTACCAGACCCGGGACGGGCGCTGGCTGGTGATGGTCATGCCCATGGCCATGCCCTACTGGCCGAAGTTCTGCACCGCCATCGGCCGCGAGGAGTGGATCAGCGATCCGCGGTTCGAGACCCTGCTCGACCTTGCAACCAACGGCTCGCAGATCGTGCCCGAGATCGAGGCGATGTTTCTCTCCGAGGACCTGGCCCACTGGCGGGAGAAGCTCGACGCGGCCGGGGTGATCTGGGAACCGGTGGCGGAGCTGCCGGAAGTGGTGGACGATCCGGTCCTGCGCGAGGCGGAGGCGTTTTCCATGATCGTGCACGAGCGCGGCGGCGCCATGGAGATCCTCTCCGCGCCGTTCCACATCCGCGATGCGGATGTGACGGTGCGCGGACCCGCACCCGATCCCGGCGAGCACACGCGGGAGGTGTTCGAGCAGGCAGGGCTCGATGCGGGACGCATCGACGCGCTGATCGAAAAGGGCGTGATCCGCTAGGAACGATCACCGCCGGAGGCGGTCACCAGTCCGATCTGCCGGCTCTGCGCGACCAGCGCACCGTTGCTGTCCCACAGCGCGCCGGTCTCGATCATGCGACCCTCGTGGAGATCGTCCGTGACGAACCGCGCCCGAATCCAGCCCGGTGCCGGCCGGCGGCGCACGTGCACGGTCAGCTCCAGGGTCGGCACCCAGCCGATCACGCCGAGCAGGCTCAAGGGCGACGGCGGAAAGGCGTCCGTGAACAGAGCAAGCGCCCGGGCGTCCGGTGCGCGCCCGTCGGCGAAACCGATCCAGCCACTCATCTCGGCCCGATCGGCGCTTCCGGGCACCGCGAGGTCCGGGTGCAGAAGCACGCTGAGCCGCTCCAGGATCGGCAGGTGCAGATTCTGCATGGCCCCCGAGCGGGGCACGCAGACCTCCGGCGCGGGCAGCGCCGGCGCCGGCAGGGTCAGCTCCGTGTCCACGCCCGCGGGCCGGTCCAGATCCGACAGCGCGGCGAGCACCTCGATTCGAGGCTTGTCTTCCTGGAGCAGCGTCGCGCGAACGGTGGACAGCGTCCGGCCGCTGCGGATCACCTCCACCCGGACCCTGCACGGTGCCTCCGCAATGCCCGGACGCAGGAAGTGCGTGGTGAGCGAGATCGGATCCGGGTGCGGCACGGCGTCGAGCACGGCGGAGAGGGCAAGCGAGGTGAGGTAGCCGCCGTTCGGGTTCTCGCCGATCGACCAGGCGCCGCTCACGTGTCCGGACCAGTGGCCGTCGGCATCCCGGCGCGTGCTGCTCTCGGTATCGAACTGGGTCAAGGTGTCGGCTCCGGCGTGGCTTATTGCACCGCGGACGTTAATCTATCGGCCCCACGGCATCCAATGGACACGCACTCATGAGTCAGGCAAACGTTCCTCTCGGCGTCACTTTCGGCAGTCTGGCCGTGCTCGGTCCGCGCGGCGTTCTTGACGTGGCCAC
>JASFLG010000137.1:0-9001 GCA_050118205.1 Pseudomonadales bacterium | reverse complement strand
GTACCCGGGTTTGATCCAGAACACTTTTCCGCGCAGACCCCACCACTTAGTATGAGTCGTTTGCGCCTGTCACCAAGAACCAAGCGGAGGAAGGACCATGTCCGAGCTCGAAGTCGATCTCTTCAATCTGGCCATGTCGGAGGCAGCACAACCTCTGATGGATGCGGTCATGAAACACATCCAGGACAACGTGGTCCCCATCATCGACGAGTTCGAGCGTCTGGACCGCGAGAAGGAGGACCGCTGGTCCTGGCACCCCCGTCAGCTCGAATTGCTGGACGGCGCCAAGAAGAAGGCCAAGGACGCCGGCCTCTGGAATTTCTTTCTGCCCGACTCGGAGTACGGCGAGGGGCTGACGAACCTCGACTACGCCTACATTGCCGCTGAGCTCGGCCGCTACCCGCTGGCCTCAGAGACGCTGAACTGCAGCGCCCCGGACACCGGAAACATGGAAGTGCTCGAACGGGTGGGCACGCCCGAGCAGAAGGAGAAGTGGCTGAAGCCGCTGCTCGCCGGGGAAATCCGCTCCGCCTATGCCATGACCGAGCCCGGGTTGCCGTCTTCGGATGCCAAGAACATCAGCACCCAGGCCGTGCTCGACGGTGACGAGTGGGTAATCAACGGCGAGAAGTACTACATTTCCGGGGCCGGCGATCCACGCTGCAAGATCATGATCACCATGGTCAAGACGAGCCCGGACGCGCCGCCGAGCCGGCAGCAGTCCCAGATCCTGGTGCCCATGGACACCCCGGGGGTCGAGATCATCGAGGCCATGGAGGTGTTCGGACAGGACCACGCGCCGCGCGGGCACATGCACCTGAAGTTCAACAACGTGCGCGTGCCGAAGGAGAACATCCTGCTCGGCGAGGGCCGGGGCTTCGAGATCTCCCAGGTGCGCCTGGGTCCGGGACGCATCCATCACTGCATGCGCTCCATCGGCAAGGCCGAGAAGGCGCTGGAGCTGATGGTCAAGCGCGGCGCCACCCGGGAAGCATTCGGCAAGCCGATCGTCAAGCTCGGCAAGAACCTGGAGGTGATCTCCCGCGCCCGCATCGAGATCAACGCCATGCGCCTGGCGGTGCTGCAGGCAGCCAAGGCCATGGACGTGCTCGGCAACAAGGAAGCCCGGGTGTATGTCAGCGCGGTCAAGGCCATGGTGCCCGAGAAGGTCTGCAAGATCATCGACGACGCGATCCAGATCCACGGCGCCACGGGCATCTCCCAGTGGACACCGCTGGCGGAAATGTACATGGACATGCGCCACCTGCGTTTCGCCGACGGCCCCGACGAGGTCCACCATATGGTGGTTGGCCGGGCGGAGGTCCAGAAGTACGGGCTCTGGTAGGTCAGAGCCGCCAGAGGAACGGCGCCGGATGGCGCCGTTTTTCGTTGCGGACGACCACGGCCGCGGCTGAGCACTCCGACGCGCCTTTTTGCCTGGCGCTCTCCGGCAGCGTTTTCATTTAGCATTCTCGCTAATTCTTTTTCCATGAGCTATTGTTTAGCTGCACTGCTAATTGATGAGGAAGAGTGCGTCATGGCCGAGACCGTCATATGCCACTACCGGGTGGCCGCGGGCAACGAGGCCCGCTTCGAAGCCCTGCTCACCGATCACTGGCCGACCCTGGAGCGCCTCGGGCTGGTCACCGCCACCGCGCCACAGCACTTCCGGGGGGCCGAGCAGGACAACGGGCAACCGATCTACTATGAGATCTTCGAGTGGCGGGAGGGCGCCGTGGATCGTGCTCACGAGCATCCGGAAGTGATGGCCATCTGGGAGCCCATGGATGCCCTCTGCGAGGATCGCGCCGGCAAGCCGAACATGGAGTTTCCGCACGTGACGCGGTTTCGTGCCTGATCCGGCGCCCGCGGCCCCTGCCAGGCTCCGGGGCATCAGCGAGCTGGAGCAGGCGGATGCGGTATTCGCCGCCCTCGCCCACCCGGTTCGTCGTCAGATCCTCCTCTCCGTGCACTATCGCGGATCGGCGCGTGCCGGCGAGATCGCCCGCCGCTTCGACTGTTCCTGGCCGACGACCAGCCGGCACCTGGCCACGCTGGTCGAGAGCAATCTGCTCACCGTGGAGCGGGTCGGCCGGGAACGGATCTATCGCGCCAACGATGCGCTGCTCGTCGGCCTGCTCGAGCGCTGGCTGGGCTATCTGCGGTGAGGCCGTCGCTGAAGGCTCTGCTCGCTCTTGCCACGCTGACGCTCGCGGCTTGCGGTCCGGCGGACGCCGAGCGAGGTCGGTACTACTGGGGCGCGGAGGTCAACGTGGTCTGCCCCTGCGGCGCCCGGGCCTGCTACTGGGTGCGCGCCGGGCAGGACGTGCAGAGCCGTCTGAGCAGCTTCGTCCAGCGGCAGACGGATTCGCCCGATCAGGGCGTCTATCTCGTCTATCGCAGCCATCGTCTCGACGAGACGCCGGTGGGTTTCGCTGCCAACTACGACGGTCTCATTGCCATCGACGAGGTGCTCGAGGTCAGCGTCGCGGTGCCCGCCGACTGCGCGGCGCGCTGACCGGGCCGGGTTGTCCACCTCCCGCCACCGCGGTATAACGGCGCGCACCCGCCAAGGACGGTCTCCCGGGCAGTGGGATCTCCCTGCGCGTTCATGGAACGGAACCTACCCACTACAAGGAAGACCCATGCGCAACTTTTTCCGAAAGACCACGCGCCGGCCGGTGCTGGTGCTGCTCGCCGGCCTGCTGATCGGCCTGCCGTTCGCCGCCAGCGCGGCCGACCAGTCCCCGGTGCTGGCCCGTATCGCCAAGACCGACACCCTGCGGATCGGCATGTCCGGGAACCAGCCGCCGTTCAATTTCACCAACCGCGACGGCAAGATCATCGGCATGGACGTCGATCTGGCACGCCTGCTGGCCACCGCGCTCGACGTCCAGCTCGACATCGTCGACATGCCGTTCGGTCAGCTGCTGCCGGCGCTGGAATCCGGCAAGATCGACCTGGTCATGTCCGGGATGACGGCCACCCTGCAGCGCAACATGCGCGCCGCCTTCGTGGCCCCCTACCACATCACCGGCAAATCCATTCTCGCCCGCTCGGAGACGGTGGCCGCCCTGGGCTCCGAGGATCTCTCCAACACCGAGCTGAAGATCGCCGCCCTGAAGGGCTCCACCAGCGAGGACTTCGTCAGGCGCGTCGCACCCAATGCCAGGCTCACCACCACCAGGGACTACGACGAGGCCATCGACCTGCTGCTCGCAAACAAGGTCGACCTGTTCGTCGCCGACGCCAGCATCATCATGATCTCCATGATGCGCTGGCCGGACGCAGGCCTCGTAGCCGCCAACCAGCCCCTGACCATCGAGCCCATCGGCATCGCCGTGCCGGCCAGCGACCCGCTGCTGCTGAACCTGGTGCAGAATTACATGCGCGCAATGGAAGCCGGTGGCATGCTCGAGAAGCTGAACCAGAAGTGGTTCAAGGACGGCGGCTGGCTCGTGCAGCTGCCCTGACACCTCGTTTCGCCATCGCGCCACGGGCACAGACCAGCCAGGCGCGGCGGCGTTCCCAACGACCAACCCCGGAGGCCCCATGAGCTTTCTCTCCCGCGACCAGCGCGATCACGTGCTGGTGCTGACCATGTCCAGTCCCGAGACCCGCAACGCCCTCACCGGACCGGCGCAGTTCGACGACTTCGAGCAGACCTGTGCGGAGATCAACGACGATGCGTCCATCCGCTGCGTGGTGCTCACCGGCGAAGGCAGCGCCTTCTGCGCTGGCGGCAACGTGAAGGACATGCGCGACCGCGCGGGGCTCTTTGCCGGGGACCCGTTCGACCAGGCGGACGCTTACCGGAAGGGAATCCAGCGCATACCGCGGGCCGTTCGCGCGCTGAACGTCCCGATCATCGCCGCGGTCAACGGGCCGGCCGTTGGCGCGGGGTGTGACCTGGCGACCATGTGCGACATACGCATCGCCTCCAGCCGGGCCATGTTCGCCGAGAGCTTCGTCAAGCTCGGCATCATCCCGGGTGACGGCGGCGCCTGGTTCCTGCCCCGGGCCATCGGTTACTCGAACGCCTGCAAGATGGCCTTCACCGGCGACCCGGTGAGCGCCGAGGAGGCGCTGAGCATGGGCCTCGTCTCCGAGGTGGTCGAGCCGGAGGACCTCCTCGATCGCGCGGTCGCGCTCGGGATCAGCATCGCGTCCAACCCACCCCACGCGATCCGGCTCACCAAGCAACTGATGCGCGCCAGCGAACGGGCCAGCCTCGATGAGCTGCTCGACATGTCCGCGGCGTTCCAGGCCGTCTGCCACGCCGAGACCGACCACCGGGAGGCCGTCGAAGCCTTCTTCGAGAAACGTCCCGGCCGCTACCGGACGATCTGACCGGAGCCCCCACCGGAGGTGGCTCCATGATCTTCTCGATGCTGGCCGACCTGGTGGTGGTCGCGCACCTGGTCTTCGTGCTCTTCGTCGTGCTCGGCGCCCTGCTGGCGCTGCGCTGGCCTCTGGTCGCCTGGCTGCATCTGCCCGCCGCCGTCTGGGGTGCGTTCATCGAGTTCTCGGGCCGCGTCTGCCCGCTCACGCCGCTCGAGGTCTGGCTCCGTCGGCGCGCCGGCGGCGAGGGCTATGCCGGCGGCTTCATCGAGCACCACCTGATTCCCATCCTTTACCCCGCCGATCTCACCCGGGACGTTCAGCTCCTGCTCGGTGCGCTGGTTGTTCTGGTGAACGCCGGCATCTATGGTTGGCTCTGGCTGCACCATCAGGCACGCAGGCACCACGGGGGGCCATGCACGTCGCGGAGGGAGAGAGACGGATGAGTGTCGAGATCAACGGCATTGCCCACATCCAGTTCACCATCAACAGCCCGGAAGGGTTGCCGTTCTGGGAATCGTTGTGCCACTTCATGGGGCTCAAGACGCTGATCCGTAACGACGACACGGTGTACTGCATCGGGGGGCGTACCGGCCTTCTGGCACGACTTGCCCCCGACGAAAAGCGTGACAAGACCTTCGATCAGTGGACGGTAGGCCTGCATCACTTCTGCATTCGAGCCCGCTCCAGGGAGGACGTGGACGCCATCGCCGAGCATGCCCGATCGATCGGCGCGAAGCTGGTGCACGCCCCCGAGGACGGCGAGCAGTTCGCACCCGGTTACTACTCGGTGCTGTTCGAAGACCCGGACGGCATCCGCATCGAGATCAACCACATTCCGGGCAAGGGCCACTTCGGCGATCGAGGCCGTCTCGGACCGGGCGGACGCGGACCCGCCGGACGCTACGGCGACGAAGGCCTGAACGACTGAACCAACGGAGGCACCATGACCGAGAATCAGCAGGTACTCATCGACTCGCTGCCGCACGGCAAGCTCTCGGCTGACAACTACCGCCTCGCTGCGACAGCTGTCCCGGAGCCTGGCGACGGAGAGGTGCTCGTCCGAACCATCGCCTTCGCTATCACCGCCGGTACCCGGGCCGGCCTGCAGGGCAGCGCGAGCTACGCCGGCGCGCCGCAGACCGGCATCGTCATGAACGGCACCGGCGTCGGTGAGGTGGTCGCCAGCAACGACGATGCCCTGCTGGTCGGGGACAAGGTAATGGCGCCCACGGGATGGCAGGGCTACTCGGTGCACAAGGCCGCGGCGCTCACCCGGATCGATCCGGACCACGACCCGGTGGACTATCTGGGTCCGCTTGGCGTGAACGGTCTGACTGCCTACTTCGGTCTGTTCCGTGTCGGTCAACCGCGCGCCGGCGAGACGGTCATGGTTTCCGCAGCCGCCGGGTCCGTCGGCCATCTTGTCGGACAGATGGCAAGGATCGCCGATACCCGCGTGATCGGCGTGACCGGCAGCGACAGGAAAGGACACGTTCTGACGAGCGAGCTCGGCTTCGATGCGGCCGTCAACTACCGCGACGGCGGCTTCCGCCAGGCCCTGAAAGAGTCCACGCCCGACGGTGTGGACGTCTACTTCGACAACACCGGCGGCCAGGTGCTGGGTGCTGCGCTGTTCCGAATGAACGTCGGCGGGCGCATCGCCTGCTGCGGCGTGGTCTCTCAGTACGACACGGACTCCCCGGAGCCCGGGCCCAGGGGGGTGCCGGGGTTACTGGTCAACAAACGGCTGACCATGCGGGGTTTTCTCGTGTTCGACTATGCCGACGAGTACGCCGCCGCCCGCCGGGAGATAGCCGGCTGGCTTGCGGACGGTCGCCTGAAGAGCCTGACCGACGAAGTCCGCGGGCTGGATTCGGCACCCGCGGCATTCGTGGATCTGCTTGCCGGGGGCAATCTCGGAACCCGCGTGGTCCGTCTGGATTGACGAGCGGCTGTTTCGTGAACGGCAACGGCGGTCTGTGGCAGGACCAACTCACCAGCGAGGCTAGGTGACGGACTGCCGGCGCAGACGCCGCATGCCGTGCAGCCAGCGATCCACGTCGTCACCCTTGCGGCGCACGTACTCCGCAACCTCGGGGTGCGGCAGCACGTAGAAGCGTTCCTGCCGAAGGGTTTCCACCACCGTCTTCGCGAGATCCTCGGGCTCGATGATGCCGTCCGTCTGACCGTCACCGAGGCTCCTGGGCGCCATCGCGGTGTTCACGCCCTGCGGGCACAACACCGAGACTTTGATGCCCTCGTCACCGTGCGTGATGGCGAGGAACTCGGCCAGCTTGACCGCCGCCGCCTTGGTGACCGTGTAGGGCCCGGATCCCATAGCGGCCAGAAGACCTGCCGCGGATGCCGTGTTCAGCAGGTAGCCATCGCCACGGGCGATCATGCCCGGCAACACGGCTCGCGCCGCGTAGACGTGCGCCATCACGTGCAGCTCCCACTGCTTCTGCCAGACCTCGTTCGACGCATCGGTGAGCACGCCCGCCCCACCCGCGCCCGCGTTCGAGCAGAACAGATCGATCCTGCCGTGCCGGTCTGTGGTGCTGTTCACCAATGCCTGGATCTGTGACTCGTCCGTCACATCGCAGACCATCCCTTCGCAGCCAATCTCGGCAGCCGCCGCATCGACCGCCGCCCGGTCGAGGTCGGCAAGCACCACGGCCTTCGCACCTTCAGCCAGGAACGCGCGGGCCATGGCCTGACCGATACCACCGCTGCCTCCGGTAATCACGGCAACCTTGTCCAGAAGCTCCATCTGTCTTCCTCCAGAAGCTGATTTCGAGGGACCAAGTAAAGACCGAGCGGACCTCCGAGGACAACCCGCGACGCCGCCGCGGGTTGAATTCGCGCATAGGAACGCCGATGGTGGGGCCTGGCTACAGGACCGTCGGAGCGCAATGCAGGCAAACGACCCCATCCACGCGCCTCTCGACAGGCCCGTTTTCTACTGCTCCACGTCGCTTCTCACAGCCGTCGTCCTCCTCGCAGCCCTCTTTCCGAACACAATGGATTCGCTGTTCGCCGAGATCCAGGGAGGCATCATCCGCGACGCCAGCTGGTATTACGTGCTGGTGGTCGCCATCATCCTGGTGAGCGTGCTGGTGTTCGCGTTCTCCAGCTACGGACGCATCAAGCTCGGCCCCGACCATTCGGAGCCCGAGTACTCGTTCATCTCCTGGTTCTCCATGATGTTTGCCGCCGGCATGGGGATCGGCCTCATGTTCTTCGGCGTGGCAGAGCCCGTCATGCACTTCCTGTCGCCGCCGACGGGCGAACCGGGCACGGTCGAGTCAGCGCGGCAGGCCATGAACCTCACATTCTTCCACTGGGGCCTGCACGCGTGGGCCATCTATGCCATCGTCGCCCTGATCCTCGCGTATTTCAGCTTCCGTCACGGCCTGCCGCTGACGCTCCGCTCCGCCCTCTACCCGCTCATTGGCGAGCGTATCTACGGTCCCATCGGAACCGCGGTGGACGTGTTCGCGATCATCAGCACCACATTCGGAGTGGCCACCTCACTCGGTTTCGGCGTGGATCAGATCAACTCCGGGCTTCACTACCTGTTCGGCCTTCCCAACTCGATGCCCGTGCAGATCGTGCTGATCGTGGTGACCACCCTCATCGCCACCGTCTCCGTGGTGCTGGGTCTGGACAAGGGCATCAAGCGCCTCTCCGAGATCAACATTGCGCTGGCGGTCCTGCTGCTGCTCGCGGTGCTCGCTGTGGGTCCCACGGTCCTGCTGCTGCAGGCTCTGATGCAGAATACCGGCGCGTACCTGGCCGAGCTGGTCGGCAAGACGTTCAATCTGTATGCCTACGAGCCCACCGACTGGCTCGGTGGCTGGACGATCTTCTACTGGGGCTGGTGGATCAGCTGGGCGCCGTTCGTGGGCCTGTTCATCGCCCGCATCTCCCGCGGTAGAACCCTGCGTCAGTTCGTGGTTGGTGCACTGCTCGGACCGGTGGCGTTCACGTTTCTGTGGATGACGGTCTTCGGCAACAGCGCCATCGACCTGATCCTTCATCAGGGCATCACCGGGCTCGGCGATGCCGTGCAGGCGGATTCGTCCGTAGCACTGTTCAAGTTTTTCGAGCACTTCCCCGCGACCGAAGCGCTGTCGGTACTCGCCATCGCCATGGTGGTGATCTTCTTCGTCACCTCCGCGGACTCGGGCGCCCTGGTGTTGAACATGCTGTGCTCTCAGGGATCCGATCACACACCGACCGGACGGCGGGTCTTCTGGATGTTCGCCATCGGCGTGACAGCGATTGTCCTGCTGATCGTCGGCGGGCTCTCCGCGCTGCAGACTGCCGTGATCGCCAGCGCCCTTCCCTTCTCCGTCGCGGTGCTGGCCGGCATCTGGGGTTTCAGCAAGGCGTTGTATGTGGACCATGCCAAGTGGCAGACGCAGCTGAGCACGCCCACCGGCGCGCTCGTGCACACCGCCTGGCGGGAACGGCTCGATCACCTCCTTCAGCACCCGACGGAGGCGGAAGTAACCCGGTTCCAGCGGGACACGGTCCTGCCCGCCATGCGGGAGGTCTGCGAGGAGCTCGACCGCCACGGTATGGATGCGTCGGTGGTCGTGGACCTGGAGGAGAGACACTCCGTCCGGCTGCAGATCGCGCATGGCGACGAGAT
>JASFLG010000136.1:0-9019 GCA_050118205.1 Pseudomonadales bacterium | reverse complement strand
ACAATAACGTTGTTATATGTCCCAGGTCAATACGAGAGATCGGATCATGCAGGCGGCCCTCAAGCTGTTCGCCGAGCAGGGCTATCAGAAGACGTCGATTGCCCGCATCGAATCCGAAGCCGGTCTGGCACCCCGGGCAGGGGCCTTCTACCGCCACTTCGACAGCAAGCAGGCCCTCCTGATGGAGGTTGCCAGAGCCCATGTTTCGGAGACGCCGGAGGATTTTGGCCTCGACAGACTGGCGGACTTCGGCGACACGAGGTCGGAGCTCGTCGCGATCGCGCTCAAATACGAAGAGGCAATGAACCGGCAGAAGCCGTTCGCGCGGCTCATTGAGGAGGTTCGCCTGCTCGATTTCGGCTCGAACCTGCAGGATGCGCTCAACGCAGACATGATGGCTGCGCTGGACAAGTGGATCAGAAGCAAGCCGGCAGCGCAGGATCTGTCCGGGGAACAGATCGCCGCGCTGGTCATCAGCCTGGTCGGCGGCTGGCTGTTCTACCTGTCCATGGTCCAGCGGGGCGCAACGGTGGAGCGACTCCGGGATACTCTGCTCGACGAGTGGGCGACCCGTTGGGCCTCCGTGCTCGATACGGCGCCTTGACTCGAAAACTCATCCTCCGAAGTGCCTCTGCCAGACGTCCCGCGTGCTGTCTCTGGTGGACAGCGCGGCCGCGATGGCCTCGATGCCCGGGCAGTTGTCCTGCCGCCAGCGTTTTCCGGTGCTCCATCGGCTGACGTTGGCGATGGCCAGATCGGCGGTCGACGGTCCGCGGGTATCCAGCCAGGGATTGCCTCGAACATTCGACTCCACGGTCAGCCAGCGACGCCGGATTCGCGCCCGCGCACGTTCTCTCAAGGTCTTCGCGGCCGCTTTCTCAGCAAATCGCTCCGGGTAATCGACGATCTCGATCATCGGATAGATCTCGGCAGCAACGAACACGGTCCAGCGGATCGCCCTGGCCCTCGCCGGACCGCCCCGGCGTGGCAGAAGCCCGGCACCCGGATACCGGTCGGCGAGGGTCAGCAGGATGGCCGCGGACTCGGTGAGAATCTCCCCCTCAGGCGTCTCCAGCGCTGGCAACTTGCCAGTGGGATTGACAGCGAGATATGAATCCGACTCCTTCGCCCCTTTCCCGAGGCCGGTTCTGACGAATTCATACTCAACGCCGGCTTCCGCGAGCGCCAGCTCGACCATTGCCGCCCCTGACCGTCTGGTACCGTAGAGCCTGTATGCCATCGACTCGGGCCTCGATAGTCCAATCCACGCGCACGGTCGAACCAGCCTCAGCGGGTCAGCCGGACCGCATTCAGCCTACTGGCATCCCTATCCGCGGTCGAGGATCCCTCGGCGGCAGGTTTTCAATCGGATCAATCTTCCTAGCATCGCTGTTGTGTGGGAGCGGTGCGTAATCGATCGAGCGCCTACGCTACCAGCAGCGCCGCGACGAAATCTGCATGCGCCTCGATGACCGCCTGATCCCGGGGGTCAACCCCGGTCAGGCGCTGGCAGTTCGCTGGCACCGAGAAGATCAGCGTACTTGCCCCGAGGAGAGTGAACAGCGCATGCGGCAACTCACTCTCATCTTCCGCAGCCTGGAGCAGACCGAGCTGCTTCATCATTTCGAAGGCCGGGCGGATGTGGGTATCCACCAGCCATTCCGTTCGCTCATCGAATCGGTGCCCCTGATCCACGATGAAGCGGAAGAACTCGGGGTGGGTGGCCATCGTGCGAACATAGGTGCGGATCAGCTCCCGCGCCTGCTCTTTCGGACTGGCTTCCTTTGCCGTGCTCAGCTGCGCCGTGATGCCTTCCTTCAGCGTGGTGAAGACCCGGTCTGCCGCCGCGCGCCAGAGTGCATCCTTGCTCCGGAAATGGTACGTGAGCAGACCCTGCTCGACGCCGGCACGCCGGGCGATCTCTCGGGTGCTCGCTGCATCGAATCCTCGATCCGCAAACGCCGCTACGGCCGCTTCCACGATCCTGCTGCGCGTCGAGTCGGCGTGCGCGGCAGGCTGCCGCTGCTTTTGGTTTCTGCTCATTGGTTCAATTTAGTCAGTTGACATAATCTATGCAAGCTCGTATTTTGTCATTCGACCTAATGAGGAGGGTGCAGATGAAGCTTCGTCGACCGGATCCGCAATCGGCTTCTCATCAGCTTCGTGCGCTGGCGTGCGTTGCGCGGGCGGCTCGAGGTGGCCTACAACAGCCTCAGCGCGCGCTGCTTCGGGCGATGCGGGATGTGATCTTTCGTGGCGATGGAGAGGTTGAAGACCTGTGCCCAATTTCGCCCCCCGAGATGGGCGCGAACATGAAAAGCGATGCGCAGGCTTTGCAGCTGGTTCGACTGATGACGGTGATGTGCGTTGCCGACGGGCCGCCGAGCCCCGATCAGATCGCCCTGGTCGCGGACTTTGCCGAAGCTCTGAACGTGGAGGAGCCTGCCGTTAACGTCGTCGCATACTTGGCGAATGGGCAGCTGCTCCGATTCAGGCTGGCATTTCTGCGCCGCTCACAGATTCGGCACTACTTCCGCAACACCTGTCGAATGACCGGCGGTTTCCTGCCGGTGATCAAGGCGGTCCTCCGCTTCCGCGGCGTGCTACCCGAGGACGCCAGGACGGTGTCAAGGTTCAAGGCCCTCGAGGAGCTACCCCATGACACGCTCGGATACCGGTTCTACCGTCACTGCATGGACGCCGGCATTGCGTTTCCGGGTCAGAAGGAGGGCTTTCCGGAAGGTGCGATTTTTCACGACGTGACTCACGTATTGAGCGGCTACGACACCTCCGCGCAGGGTGAGCTCAATAATGCGGCGTTCCAGGCGGGCTACACCAGGGACGCCCATGACTTTTTCACCTGGTTGATCGCCATGGTCCTGCACGGCGCTCGTATCAATCTGACACCTTTTCCGATGCCGAACATCGAGGGCCTTCTCGGGGAGGAGGGTCTGGCGGACAGCATGCTCCGGGAACTCGACAGGGGCGGCTCCGTGAACGTGGACCTCGGTGACGCCTGGGATTTCTGGGATTACGCGGAGCTTCCCATCGCGGTCGTCAGGGACCAGCTGGGTATTCTGCCCCGGCAGAGCCTGCGATTGGTGTGACCCGGCGGGGAGCCTTCCGCACTCGGGCGTTGCAAATCCGTCGGGTGGGCGTA
The DNA here is from genome assembly GCA_050118205.1 of Pseudomonadales bacterium. Taxonomy (GTDB): domain Bacteria; phylum Pseudomonadota; class Gammaproteobacteria; order Pseudomonadales; family Azotimanducaceae; genus SZUA-309. Next base: position 5,859 of record JASFLG010000136.1, on the reverse strand, counting down.
GATTCAGGATCAGGGCTTCAGCAGACTCGAAGGGGGAGGGTTTGTCATGACCGAATACGATATCCATCTCGCGAACGGAACGATCGTCGACGGCACGCGGGCGCGACGCTACAAGGGCGATGTCTGGATCAAGGACGGGCGCATCGCACACCTGGGGGGAGAGCACACCGGAACGGCGAAACGCGAGATCGATGCAGCGGGGCTGGTGATCGCGCCCGGCTTCGTCGACCTGCACACGCATTACGACGCGCAGATCCGCTGGGATCCGTGGTGTACGATTTCCGGGTGGCATGGGGTCACGTCGGTCGTGCTCGGCAACTGCGGATTCGGTTTCGCGCCCGTTAGGCCGGATTTCCGCGACCGGTCGCTGCTTACGATGACGCGTACCGAGGCCATACCCTACGAGACCATGAAAGAGGGAATGGCCTGGGACTGGGAGACCATTCCGGAGTATCTGGACAGCCTCGATCGCGCGGCGAAGGGGGTCAACTGCATCCAGTACATGCCGACCGCCTCGCTGATGACCTATGTGATGGGACTGGAAGCGGCCAAGACCCGGCCGGCGACGGATGCTGAGCGAGCGGAGATGAAGCGGCTCCTGCACGAGGGCATGGATGCGGGCCTGTGCGGATTCTCGATCCAGCGGCTGGGCCCGGATTCGGTGCAGGCGGATTTCGACGGCTCACCCATGGTGACGGACACGATGGCGGACGAGGACATCCTCGCCCTGGCAGAGGTGCTGGCCGAGCGCGGCGAGGGCTTCATCCAGATCACCCAGGCGGTGGGTCCCATCAAGAAAGACCTGGCCTTCATCGAAAAGCTCGCGGCAACGGCAAAGCGCCCCGTCCTGCACAATGTGGTGGCACCCGCCCGTAAGGATCCGGAAGTACACCGCAGACCGCTGCGCTGGGTGGAGGATTGCCAGGAACGCGGGCTCAAGGTGTATGCACAGTGCGGCACCGGACGTACCGGCTTCGCCTTCACCCTCGAACACTGGAACCTGTACGACGCGTCCCCGGCGTGGCGCGCGGTGACCACCGGCACCCGCGAGGAAAAGATGGAGAAGATGCGCGATCCGGAGTTGCGCCGTCGCCTGGTGGAGGAGGCCGACGAGGCGGACCGGCGCCTGCAGGTGATTCAGGCCGGCGTCGGTGGCAATCCGAAGCATCTCATCGTCCAGGACGTCGCAGGGCATGAAGAACTGGAGGCCTTCGTCGGCCGCTCCGTTGGGGACATTGCCAGCGAGCAGGGCAAGCACCATATCGAGACCATGCTCGATCTGTCGCTCGCGGGCGATCTCCAGGTCGAATTCCTCGGACCCGACAAGGGTGTCAACCCGCACTTCATGGCGGAGATGATGACCGACTCACCCTACGCGATCCCTGGTGTGTCTGACGGCGGTGCGCACACGAAATTCTTCTGCGGCGGTTCGTACACCACCGACTTCCTGAGTTGGCTCGTGCGCGACGAGCAGGTCGTGAGCCTGGAGGAAGCCCACTACCGCCTGTCGAACCTCCCCGCGCAGGCGGCGGGATTCCGGGACCGCGGCGTGCTCACCGAGGGCGCGGCTGCCGACGTCGTTGTCTACGACCTCGACGCACTCGACATCGACCCACCGTGGATCGGCAGCATCGAGCACGATCTGCCCGCCCATGAGTGGCGCCGGGTGCAGCGGGCGATCGGCTACCGGTACATCATGGTGAACGGGGCAATCACTTTCGAGGACGGCGCCTGCACCGGTGCCACACCCGGGCGGCTGCTTCGCCACGGCCGGGGCTGATCAGCAGAACTGCCGGCCGGCATCGTCCGGCACCGATGTCCGGCCGTCAGAACCGGAAGTTGAAGCCAAGGACAGGTCCCTTGTACTTGTACCTTTCTTCCCGGGCGTTCTTGTCTAGCTTGGCATCCTTGTACCGATAGCCCAGCACGATGCCTTGACGGCGTTCCCGCCCGACTGCCCATCGCAGGGCTCCCTGGGCCAGAAAGATGCCGTCGCTGTCGCCGAAGCCGTAGTCCATGCGAATGATCATGGCCCAGTTTGCGCCGAGCTTGAATCGGTCGCGAAAGCCTACGAGCGCGTCGGTGAAACTGCGATCGGCGCTGATCTGTCCGAGACGAATCTCCGGGTCGACCAGGTCTACCTTGATCCGGTCGTCCAGGTCCGTGTAGCGGACGCCGGCGTACATGTTGAACCCACTGACGTCCGGCCACGGCCAGTAAGCGACGGCCGCATCGACGAACAGCTGGTCCGACCGTGTCGAAATCTTCAGCAAGCCGAGGCCGGATAGATCAAGGGGCTGACTGTCGGACGTGGACAGGTAGGTGAAGTCGACAAAGCCACTCCAGCGCTCCTGGCGAGCCTCGGCAACGACCTGGAAGGCGCCGTCCAGCGTATCGGCGATTTCACCGAAGTCGATGCTGCCTTCGGCGATATCCTGGTCGTTGGCTCGCAGCTTGTAGGAGGTGTCGGCGAGCCAGATGTAAGGGGTGATCGACCACTCCCAACCGGTTTTCGGGGTGGCGTCGGAGGCCGCGCGCGCCTCTTCTGTGAAGGCGGCGGCAGCGAACAGGAGCGTGGCGCACGAAAAGCAGAGAACATCCCTCTTCATCATGGGTACCTGAAGCAAGCGAATCTCTATGATGGGCGTGGCCACGGCTCTTGAGCAACTGATATCTCTACGGTAGACGGCTCACTCCAGGATTGGATTCGTTCCTGGCCCCGCGCGCACCTAAGCCGCGGCTAGGCACGCCAGGGAGATCGCTGAAGCTCGAGATGGGTGGTTCCAACTACGCCCAGGTTCTGCAAACGTTCCAGAACCCATTTGTACGAGCCGGCCCAAAGCCAGGCGATGCCGAAACTTATCAGCGCAATCCACTCTGCCCAATAGACGATGTGCGAGCCGGCGCGCTGGTCGGCGTTCATGGACCATGCATAGGCCCCCAGCGCCAGACCCACGAGTATTCCACCCGCGCACAGAAGGTAGACGATGAGACGTTTGCTCGACTTCAGGTAGGCACCGTACGCGAACATGGTGCAGAAGAAGGCCAGACACAGGAAGAGAACGGCGGCGGCCCAGCCGTGGATGGTGGCAGTTGCGGCCTCACCGCCGTCAGGAGAAGTGGGAAAGATCGCGACAGCGGCTGCGCACGCGGCGGCCAGGCGGGCGACGCTCGCTTGAAGTACTCGATAGAACGTTCCGTTGTAGCCGAGTAGAAACGCCGCAACGACGAACAACAGACCAACGAACCAGTCTCTTGCATCGTCGTGGAAGTAGGAGGCGCTGATGGAGGTCAGTGGTTCTCGAGACAGCCGAACGACCAGGAATGGCAGGATGAGGGCGATGATCCCGACAAGAAACCGCAACGTTCGGTAAGTGAACACCGGCGATTCCGGAAGCATGGATCGAATGGATTGGGGAATCATCGTGTTGGCCATCCTCCGCGTCGACGGAACACCGGGCGAAACCTGAATCCCGGATACCCGCGCTCATACCATTCTCCGAGGATCGTGGGTCAGAAGTGCGTGGCAGTCCACAATGATCTCAACATCGGGGTCCCGGGGGATGTGCATATTTGTCCATCCAGCATGCTTTGACCGCGTTCCCACCCGACGGCCCAGGGAAGGGCTCCCTGGATCATCAGTGTCGTCACGCGGCTGCGCCGGGGGTGTAGCATGGTTCTCCCGCGACGGCGCGGTGCCCCCGGTCGGTGCGGCGCCTACGGGTTGCGCACGATCGTCGAGGACGAGCTCGATGCTGGAGGCCGGTGATCACGAGGTGTTGATGCGCCTGGAACACGAGGACTTCGCGCGATTGATGCGCGATGCGGACCACGTGCACTTTGTCGAGCCGATCCGCTGATCGGCGGACTCAGTAGAGTTCCAGCAGGCAGCGTGCTGTCGGCTTGGCGTGGCGGGCCATCCCGGCGACCGTCCACTCCGCGGGCGGCTGCTTCCTGAGCGGCTCGCCGATGCGCACGTAGCCTGCCTCCAGGCCGAGCTCGGCCAGGACCCGGTAGACGCCGTACTGCATGCCGAGCACGCCGCACTGATAGATCAGCGTGCGGTCGCCGGCCAGCAGCGGAGCAAACCGGCCGGCCTGGTCGAGCAGACAGTCGGAGACGTAGCGACCGTTCGCCGCACGGCTGATCGCGGTGTGGTAACGGAAGTTGGCATGGCGAGCCGAGAGCTCACGGAACAGGTCGTCGTAGAGCAGGTCGGTGGTGTAAGGCACTCCCATCACCAGGTCGATGCTCGACCGACATTCAGTCGAGCCCTCCAGCAGCTCGAGCAGCATCCCGCGAAACGGCGCGATCCCGGTACCCGTGGCCAGAAACAGATAGTCGTGGTCATCCGGGTTTTCCGGCAACAGGAAGCGGCGACCGCTCGGCCCGCAGATACGCACCGGATCGCCGGCCCGCAGATCGCACAGATAGTTGCTGCACACCCCGAGAAACAGGCGGTGATCGGTGGGATCGTCTTCCGGCCGCTGGGGGGTGAACTCGTCGATGAGCCGCTTCGGTGTGGTGGAGAGATGGCAACCCGCGCCGTCCTCGCCCCAACTCGGTGACGCGATGGAGTACAGGCGCACCTTGTGCGGCCGGCCGTCTTCGTCGGTTCCGGGTGCCAGCACCCCGAAGGACTGGCCTGGCAGGAAGCAACCCGCCAAAGGCGTGCCGCCGACATCGAGCACCAGGTGTCTGACGAAGCTCGCCGACTTACCCTTCAGACAGGATTCGTTGGAGACCACCCGTGCGGTCACCGGTCGTCTGGACCGCACCAGGTTGAGGGCGGCGCCGGGGATCCGGGGTGCCGATTCAGGACTCAAGGCACGCACACGACGGAGATGGACTCCGACGACGCAATGGCTACGGGTATCCCCTCGGAGCTTCTCATCCGTACTCCTCGCCTTCGCCAGCCAGCGACAACCGTTTCATCCTAGCACCCACGCCCGGTAGTCTGCGTCCTCGAGCGCATTGCTCGCAGAGCGTTCGAGTGGACGGCTGCGCTGGCCTTCGGCTGGCTTAGACCGGCTCCCGCGTGTATCCCGAGTCAGCGCTCTAGGCCCTGGATTCTCTGAGCCTTTCCGCCCTGAGCCAACCCCGCAACGCCTGGCCGAACCAGTCGTTGGGGGTTCGCGTCATGAGACTTTCATGCCCTCAAGCGGCGAGGCTGCGTGTGCCCGTCATGGCCGCCTGATCCGGATCGATCAGGTAACGCGCGGCCGTGTACGTGACCTTCGACTCCGTCAGGGTCGCGGGCAGATCGTGGCGGAGCACCAGACGCCCGTCACCGAACGCCGCGGCGTCGAAGGTGTCGATCACTGGATCACCCCGTTCCGCACGGCCGATGGTGTACTCCATTTCCTGGTGCACAAGCCGCAGCACGTCATCGCCGCCTTCGGTGCCCGCCAGCGCCGCCGGTACCCGGGCCAGATGCACGTCCGGCGTGTACAACACGTCCGAGCCGGAGATGAAGTGGGGTTTCTGAAGGCGGCCGTGGAACACCGTCTCGCCGTCCACGTCCACCCGGCCGTCGATGCCGAAGTAGCTGCGCTCGAGACGTACGTCCGCCTGACGCACGTGCACGCCGTAGCGGGAAGCGAAGAACTCGGCTGCCCCGGGATTGTCGGTGAAGGCACCCACGCAGTATCCCACGTAGTTGGTGCCCGCGCGGGTGTTCACCCGCAGCTCCGCAAAGGTGAAGGCGCCGAACGGCGCCCCCTCCGGATGGCGGCGCACCACGATCTGGCAGTAGCTCGGCAGCGAGGGATGCAGGGCCTTCGGAGTGACCAGGAAACCCTTCTCGATGTCGATCTCGGCCGTGAAGGCGAGGATGCTCACGTCCTCCACCGAGAACTC
>JASFLG010000135.1:0-9027 GCA_050118205.1 Pseudomonadales bacterium | reverse complement strand
GCCTGGGCCTGATCCGTATCACCGACGAGCAGCGAGCGCAGCAGCGGCTGGGTGAGCACGTCCACGGGCATCAGTCGTTCGAAGGCATCGATGGGCACCAGAGCGGTTGCGCGGCCGTTCTGATCCGCCTCGAAGGCGACCGGCGACGCGCGCGGCACGTGCCGGGCAAAGGCCCCGGCAAAGCTGTAGCCGCCCTCGAGGCGCCGCCGCCACCACGGTCGGCGTCCCGGCCGCGGCAACGGCAAGGCCGTCACCTGGACGTGGTAGCGGCCCAGCCAGAGCGCGTTGCCACGCACCTCCCGCCCGCACAGCACCGAGCCGGAGATCAGCCGGATGCCGTCCATTGTCCTGAGCTCGTCGCGCAGGAGGTCGCGCAGATCCGCACCAAGCCGTGTGCGCAGGAGGCGGGGACGCTCAAAGCCCGTGCCGCCGATGGCCACCACCCGTTCGAGCCAGAGCCGCCCCTCGCCGAGCAGCTTGCCCATGGCAACGACGTCCTGAGCGCCCACGTGCCACACCGTGCGCCCCGCACCCACCGGATGCAGGTGATGGATGTGTGTCCCCGGCAGCCCGGCAGGGTGGGGACCGTCGAAGACGGCATGGCGAACCCGGTTGCCGTCCCCCGTCGGGCCCGTCCAGCCCGGCGCCGTGCACAGCCACACCGGCGCGAGCCCGGCCAGGCGCTCGAGACCGGTCGCGAACGCGTCCCGGTGCGGGGCAACCACCAGGGACGGGTCGGCGGCCAGGGGGCGCGTATCCATGGCAGTCACGAAGATGGCGCCCGGGCTGCTGGCGGCATGGGGAACGCGGCTGAATGGCCGGGTGCGGAACGCCGTCCACAGTCCGGACTCGATCAGCGCGGCGCGGACATCGTCCGTGGGGCCGGACCAGGGGACGTCAGTGCCTCCGTCCGACCCGTCGAGGGTGATGACCACCGATTCGAGCACACGGCGGGAACCACGATGGACGGCGGATACCACTCCGGAGCCGGGCGCCGTGTACGGGACCGCCGGATCCCGCTTGTGCCGGAACAGGGGCGCTCCGGCCACGACCCGGTCTCCTTCGGCGACCTCGAGCCGCGCCTCGAGCCCCACATGGTCGCTGCCGGTGATCGCGACCGAGGTGACGTCGGCGCCGGCGTCGATCACCGGTTCCGGCGCGCCGGCCATCGGAATGTCGAGTCCGTTTCTGATCCGAATGACCATGCACCCCGCCTTCCCAAGCGCGCCCGATCATAGCCAAGCGTCTTCGGGACCGGCAAGGAAAGCTCCCGGCGCAGCCACCTTCATGCCCTCGTTCCTGCATCGTGCTACCTTTGCTGCATGGGGATCGACATGCTTCACGCCCGGGCTCGGCGACCGGCAGCGCTTCTGGCTCTGTTGTGTGGCAGCGTGTCCGCGACCGCGAGCGGACAGACGGGCGTGCTGGAGGTGAACGTCTCGGGCATGACCTCGGATGAGGGATCCGTCGTCTATGCCGTCTGGTCGGGGCCCGAGCACTGGCTCGAGGACCACGCTGTGCGGGAAGGCTCCGTGCCGGTGCACGATGGCACCGGCGCCATCACGCTCGAGGATCTGCCCTACGGGGAGTATGCCGTTTCCGTGTACCATGACCGCAACGGCAACAAGAAACTGGACACAGGGTTGTTCAGCATCCCGAAGGAGCCCATCGGCACCTCCAACGACGCGAAGGTGCGTTTCGGCCCGCCAAAGTATGACGACGCCGCATTTCAGCTCGACGAGCCGAAGCTGACCATCTCGATTCCGGTCAGGAAGCTGTTCTGACGCCTGTCGCGCCACCCCACAAAATAAAAACCGGGAGAGAGTCCACATGCAGACATTCGAAGGAAAAACGGCCGTCATCACCGGCGCCGCCAGCGGTATCGGCCTGGCACTCGCAGAGAAAGCGGCCAGCGAGCGCATGAACGTGGTGCTGGCCGACATCGAGGAAGACGCCCTGGAACGGGCCGTCAGACACATCGAGGAGCGCCAGGTTCGGGCCATCGGCGTACCGGTGAACACCATGCTCGAGGAATCCGTTCAGTCAGTCGCCGAGCGAGCCATTGCCGAGTTCGGCAAGGTCCACCTTCTGTTCAACAACGCGGGGGTGGCCAGCGCGGCGACCGCCGGCAAGCCGATCTGGGAAGTCCCGGACGCGGACTGGAACTGGGTGATGGGCGTGAACTTCTACGGCGTGCTCTACGGCATCCGTGCGTTCGTGCCGCACATGCTCGAGCACGGTGAGCCGAGCCACATCGTCAATACCGCCTCCCTCGCGGCGGTCATGCCCGGCGGCGGCACCTACGGCGTGAGCAAGCACGCGGTGCTGGCGCTGACCGAAGGGCTGCAGCGCGACTTCGCCGAGCGCGGCGCGAACATCAATGCCTCCGTCCTCTGCCCGGGATTCGTCAACACCAACATTCACAAGGCCGAGCGCAACCGGCCAAGGGAGGTGGAGACGGTCCGCGCGAACCCGGAGATCGAGGAGATGGGCATGGCCCTGATGCAGGACATGCTGAGCCGGGGCAAGGCGCCATCCGAAGTGGCGGACATCGTGTTCAGCTCGGTCAGCGAGCACCGTTTCTACATCCTGCCGCACCCGTCCTGGGACGAGTTCGTGCGCGGCCGTGTCGAGCAGATCCTCGCCCGCGGACCCGTGGCGTCCATGGACATGACGGAGATGCAACGTCGCCGGGAGGAAGGCGAAGTCTTCTGAGACCACCATGTCCTATCCGCACATCTTCTCCGGCAACCCGCTCGACCGCGCCGACGTGCTGCGCCGCGACGAATCGGCGCTCGCGGCGGCGATGGCCGCGCCCGACAGCCGCTACCTGCCCCTGTGGAACCTGAACGTGCTGGTCATCGAGGATGCCGACAACCCCGTCCTGGGTTGGCTGTCCTCGGCGGACGTGGCAAGACTCGGCATCGAGACCCCGCCCGTGCTCCTCGGCCTGCAGCATGGTCAGGCCCACTTCGCGCTGGACGTCTCCCGGCTCGGCGATCCCATGCACGAGCTGAATCTCGGACCGCCCTGGCAGTTCGCCGATGCCCGAGTCGCCGCCGCTCGGCTGCCGTTCGCCGAGTCCGGCATCGTTGCGCAGGCCCGTTCGCAGGTGGACTGGCACCGCCGCCACGCCTACTGCAGTATGTGCGGCGCCCGCTCGGAGCCCTTCCGGGGCGGTCACGTCCGCCGCTGCCCGGAATGCAATGCCGAGCATTTCCCGCGCACCGACCCGGTGGCCATCATGCTGGTGGTCGATGGGGAGCGCTGCCTGCTCGGGCAGTCCGCCGGCCGGCTCGCACGAACGGGCATGTACTCGGCGCTGGCGGGATTCATCGACCAGGGCGAATCCATCGAGGAGGCGGTGCGCCGGGAGGTGATGGAGGAGGCCGGGATCCGTGTCGGCCGGGTCCGGTACCACTCCTCACAGCCCTGGCCGTTTCCTTCCTCGCTGATGATCGGCTGCCACGGCGTGGCGGAAAGCTTCGACGTGACCATCGATCCGCAGGAGATGACGGACGTCCGGTTCTTCGAGCGTGGCGAGGTGCGCGCCGCCATGGAGCGGGTGCTCACCGGCGCCCGATCGGACGATCCGACAGCGCTGAAACTGCCCGGACCCATCGCGATCGCCCATCACCTGATCCGCGCGTGGACGGACGGCGAGGTGGACCTCGGCTGAGGTCGCTGCGCGGCCGCCCGGCATGTTAAAAGGGCCCTGATGAGAACACGCACCGCAGATATGTACCTCAAGCCATTCCCGCTCGCATCGATGATCCTGCTCGCCATGGTGGTCGCCGCCTGCTCCGTGCGCGCTGCCGACCTGACTCTGCCGGAGGGGTTCCGGGCGACGGTCTTCCATACGGGTGTCGGCAGCAGCGCCCGGCACATCGCGGTACGCGACGATGGCACCGTATTCGTCTCCCAGCGCAGCGGCGAGCTCATCGCGCTTCAGGACGTCGATCACGACGGGGTCGCGGACCGGATCGAGCGGCGCAAGCTCCCGATCACCACGGGCCTCGCCATTCACGGCGCCTTCCTCTATTTCTCCGACGACGTGAGCGTCAGCCGGGTGCCGCTGGACGACGGCCTGATGCCGGCAGGCGAGGTGCAGCGCATCGTCGGTGGTTTTCCGCGCCAGGGTTCCCACGCCACCAAGACCATCGCGCTGAACGATGCCGGCGACCTCTTCGTGAATGTGGGCGCACCCTCGAACGCCTGCCAGGAGAAACGCCGCTCCCCCGGCTCGCCCGGACTGGATCCCTGCCCGCAGCGGGAGCGTCAGGCAGCGATCTGGCGCTTCGCCGCCGGCCGGCTCGATCAGGACCAGCTGGATGGCGAGCGTTACGTCACCGGCACCCGCAACGTGGTGGCCATGGCGTGGAACGGTCCGGCAGACGCGCTCTACTTCGTGATGCACGGCCGCGATCAGCTCTCCACGCTCTGGCCGAGGTACTTCGACGATAAGGACAGCGCCGCGATGCCGGCGGAGGAGTTTCACCGCGCGGTCCCTGGAGCGGACTACGGCTGGCCCTACACCTATGTGGATCCGCGCACGGGCAAGCGGATGATCGCCCCTGAATACGGGGGGGACGGCAGGACCGAAGCGGCGCCCGGGAAGTACCAGGCCCCGCTCTATGCCTACCCGGCCCACTGGGCGCCGAACGACCTCCTCTTCTACACGGGCGACGCCTTTCCCGCCCGCTACCGGGGCGGCGCCTTCATCGCCTGGCACGGCTCCTGGAACCGGGCACCGCTGCCTCAGGATGGCTACCGGGTTACCTTTCAGCCGTTCGCCGACGGCACGGTCAAGGGCCCGCCCGAGGATTTCATGCTCGGCTTCAAGGGCGAGGAAACCCTGAAGCGGCCGAGCGACGCACGCTGGCGCCCCTGTGGCCTCGCCATCGGACCCGACGGCGCCGTGTATCTCGTCGAGGCGGTGGAGGGACGGATCTGGCGGGTCACCTGGAACGGCTGACGGACGAGTCCCGATGACAGCGGACAACGAGATCTACACCACCTTTGCCGCGCTCTACGATGCGGCCTTCGACTGGGACGTGGAAGGCGAGGTTGGCGCGCTCAGCGCCCTGTCGGGCGTGGAGACGGGTCGGGTGCTGGAGCCCATGTGCGGCAGTGGACGACTGCTGCGCGGCTTCGCGGCGGCCGGGTTCGAGACCGTCGGCGTCGATGCCTCCGCGCCCATGCTGGCGCTGGCAAGGGATCACTACGAGCGGCACGGCTACCAGGGTCAGTGGCTCCAGGCGGACGTGCGCGACTTCGTTCTCGACCAGGCCTGCGATCTGGCCGTGTGCCCGATCAACTCCCTGGGGCACCTGCTCACCGAGGCAGACATGCTCGCGCATCTGAACGCCGTGTCGATCAACCTCTACGAAGGCTCCAGCTACTGGGTCCAGCTCGACCTCTACGACCCCGGCAATCAGGGTGCGAGCGAGGAGTGGGAGTTCGAGTTCCTCGGCGAGACCGTTCTCTCGCAATGGGCCCGTACCGGCTCCCACGACGGCTGCGAGACCCACCTGTCACGATTCGTCTTTCCCGACGGGCGCGTGATCGAGGAGCACTACGAGATGAAGATCTGGAACCTCGCCCGCTGGCAGCGGCTCCTCGGGCAGACGTCCTTCGAGCTCAGCGCCGCTTACGAACCGGGCAGCTTCTCACCGCTGTCCGTCGATGAAGGGCTGAACGGCGAGCGGCTGTTCTGGCAGCAGCTCGTCAAGCTGCACTGATTCCGGCATCGGCGCCGAGGAAGGCCTCGATCTCCCGGCACACGCGGGGCAGTCTGGTCAGCACGAAAAGATGACCGCAGTCGAAGACACTGAGCTCGGCATCCGGCAGCCGGCGCGCCAGCAGCCGGGCATTGGCCAGCGGAATGATCGGATCGTCCTCCCCGGCCATGATCAGCGTGGGTGCACGCACCCGGTGCAGCCAGGGCAGGCTGGTCCAGCCGGAGAGCGCGTAGAGCTGGTTCAGGTACCCCACGACGGACGGCGGCGTCATGCGCCGGGCGTGCCTCTCGCGAAGCACCTCGTCGTGGCGGAAATCACCGCCGTAGAGCTCCCCCGCGATGTTCCTGAAGTAGCCGGCGGCGAGATAGCGCAGCGGCGTCGCCATGCGCAGGATCACCCTGGGGTGCGGCGGCACCATGAGCGCGCCCGGCGACGTGGCCGCAAGCACCAGCCGCCCGGTCGCTTCCGGATACTGCCACGCAAACTGCTGCGCGAGCCCGCCGCCCCACGAGATGCCCATCACGTGGCAGCGTTCCACGTCGAGCTCGGTGAGCAGGCGCCGGGCCAGACGCGCCAGCTGAAACATCCGCCGCGGCAGGAACGACACGCTGGAGCCGCCCACGCCCGGCAGGTCGAACGTGATCACCGGCACGCCGAGCGACTCGACGAGCGGATGGAGCAGGCCCGCCGAGGCGCCGATGCCATTGAAGATCACGAGGGGCACGCCCGGCCGGTCGAGCTCGCTCACCACGCGCAGGCGGTGGCCGTCCACAGTGACGAACCGGTCCCGGATCACTCGCCCGCGCCAGCGCCTGAGCGCGTTCGGCATGATTCGAATCGCACCCCCTGCTACTCCAGGACGTAAGTCCCTGGAGCAGGGCAGATTTCCCGGTGCTGCGCGTTGCCGAACTCCACGGGTGACTGGATGTCGTCCCCGTCGAGGGACTTCAGCCATTCGGCCCAGTGGGGCCACCAGGAGCCGGGGTGTTCCTCGGCGCCTTTCAGCCACTCCGAGGCGGCGGCGGGATTCTCGGGGTTCGTGTAGTACTTGCGTTTCGACGATGCGGGCGGGTTGATCAGGCTCTGGATATGGCCGGCGGTGCTGAGCACATAGGTCACCGGGCCGCCGAGGATCTGGGTAGTGCGGTAGCAGGCCTGCCACGGCGTGATGTGATCCGTGGTCCCGCCTGTTACAAACGCGGGCACGTCGACCCGCTTCAGATCGACCGGCACGCCCTTGATCCTGAGCTCGCCCTGACGGGTGAGCAGGTTGTCCTTGAAGATGTCCAGGAAGTCGCTGTGCAGTCGCGCCGGCAGCCGTGTCGTGTCGTTGTTCCAGTAGAGAATGTCGAACGCGGGGGGCGTTTCGCCCAGCAGATAGTTGGAGACGACGTAGTTCCAGATTAGGTCGTTCGGGCGCATCCAGTTGAACACCCGGGCGGTGTCCGCGCCGTCCAGCACCCCGGCGCGGGCGGACTTCTTGCGGGCGATCTCGATGGCCTGGTCCCCTGCGAAGAGTCCGATCACCGAGTCTTCCACGGCCGGCTGCAGCACGTTCACCATCAGCGTCAGCGAAGCGATCTTGGCGAGGTCGTCCCTGCCGGCCAGATAGCCGAGCGCCGTCGCCAGAGTGATGCCGCCCGCGCAGGCGCCCACCACGTTCACGCGCCCGGTACCCGATATGGAACGGGTGACCTCGATGGCTTCGTCGAGCGCGAGGACGTAGTCGTCCAGTCCCCAGGAGCGGTGTTCCGCCGTGGGATTGCGCCAGGAAACCATGAACACCTGGAAACCCTGATCCAGAAGGTAGCCGACCATGCTCTTGTCCGGCGCCAGGTCGTAGATGTAGTACTTGTTGATCTGCGGCGGCACGATCAGCAGCGGCTGGGCATGCTGGGTATCGGTCCGCGGCTGGTACTGGATCAGCTCGAGGATCTCGCTCCTGTGGATCACCGCCCCGGCGGTGGTCGCCAGATTCCGACCCACCTCGAACGCCGTTTTGTCCACCTGGCTCGGCATGCCGTGGTTGTGTCGCAGGTCGTCCACGAGGTTCAGGAGACCGGACACCAGACTCCTGCCGCGGGTCTCGAATGCCCTGCGCAGGGCCGCCGGATTGCCGAGCAGGAAGTTCGACGGTGCGAGGGAGTCGGCGGCCAGCGTCGTGACGAAGCGCGCCCGGTCGAGCTCCTCGCCTTCGAAGCCCATGGCCTCGACCCAGTCGCTCATGACCGCATTCCAGGCTACCCAGCCCCGGGCCAGGCGTGCGTAGAACGGGTTGGTACGGTAGTCCTCGTCCGCGAAGCGCCGGTCCTTCGGCGAGGGCTCGTGCTCCGAAGCGCCGAACAGCACCCGGATCAGCTCGCCGTTGAAGCGCAGCACGTGCTCGGCGGCCACCACCGGCTGCAGCACGGCCGCCTGCAGGACCTCCGTGCTGGCCCGCGCCAGGTCCTCCAGGTTGAGACCCACGATGGGATTCAGGGTGACGACGTGATCGTCGACGGACGTATCGATCTCTCTGGGCACGATCCTGCTCCCCTTGCCGGCATCACGAACGAGCCATGATAGTGCACATTCGTCCGCGGCACCCGATCAGGGGCGAACGTGGGTAGTGCCCTCAGGACACCACCTTGAAGTGCGCGATCTGAATCTCCTCGCCGTAATCCGCATAGTCACCGGCAGCGCGGCCGGCGCGGAACTCGCCCCAGTTGATGGGCCGGTAGCGGGCCGGAACGGCGTCCGAGACGGCCCCCGGCAGCGGCGCGTAGTCGGTGGTGTAGCTCGGGTTGTAAAAGAAGGGGGCGCTGTAGCGCTCGGCGCCTGCGCTGGCGAGCACCCGGTGCAACGGGGCCACATAGCGGTCGTTCGACCAGACCTGGACGACGTCGCCGATGTTGACGGTGAGCGCGCCCGGCAGCGGCGCCACCGTGTGCCAGGCACCCGCGTGGCGGAACTGCAACCCCGGTCGGTCATCCGCGAGCAGCACCGTGACCGCGCCGGCATCCGTGTGGTGGCTGATGCCGAGGTGGTCATCCGGCGCATCGCACACCGGGTAGTAGTTCAACCGCAGAAAGCTCGTGTGCGCCGGCTCGAAGGCGCTGCGGAGATGTTCCGGCGTCATGCCCAGATTGCTGCTGATGCCGGCAACGAGTGCCGCGGCGACCGACTCCGCGGCCGCGTAGAACGCTTCCAGGGTCTCGCGGAACCCGGGCAGACCCGCCGGCCACTGCGGCTCGCTGCCGGCCATGGGGCCGTCGCCCGACGCCGGGCCGACGTCGAAGATCTCCTT
>JASFLG010000134.1:0-9029 GCA_050118205.1 Pseudomonadales bacterium | reverse complement strand
CCATGGCCCGCGAATTCACTTTCTCGCGAACATCGACGGCGACGCCCTCAGTACGGCGCTCGACGGGCTGAATCCCGAGCGGACCCTCTTCGTGATCGTTTCGAAGAGCTTCTCCACGCTGGAAACCCGGGTCAACGCGGAAAGCGCACGGTCCTGGTTTCTCGAGCGCACGGGCGACCCGGACGCGATCGGCCGGCACTTCCTGGCCGTCTCCACCAACCTGGAAGCGGCCGCGGCGTTCGGGATTCCCCGGACGAATGTCCTGCCCATGTGGGACTGGGTCGGCGGCCGCTATTCCGTCTGGTCCCCCGTGGGAATGCCGCTCGCGCTTGCCATCGGACGCGCCGGCTTTCTCGAGTTCCTGGCAGGCGCCCATGCCATGGACCGCCATTTCCGGGACACGCCGCTGGCGGAGAACCTGCCGGTGCTCATGGCCCTCGCCGGGATATGGAACTACAACTTCCTCGGCGCCACCACCCAGGCCATCCTGCCGTACGCGGAGCGGCTGGCGCTGCTGCCCCGTTTCCTGCAGCAGCTCACCATGGAGTCCAACGGCAAGAGCGTGCACCAGGACGGCACTCCCGTGTCGGTGCACAGCATGCCCATTGTCTGGGGCGGTGTCGGGACGAACGGGCAGCACGCCTACCACCAGCTTCTACATCAGGGCACGCGCTCCTTCGCGGCGGACTTCATCGTCGTGGCGACGGAGGAGGGTCCCGCTCACCACCTGCGCTGGCTGAACGCCAACGCCCTCGCTCAGAGCCAGGCCATGCTGTTCGGTCAGGACGACGAGAATCCGCACAGGCGCGTCCGAGGCGGGAAACCCAGCACGACGATCGTGCTGCCGGCGTTGTCGCCGGCCAGTCTCGGCGCGCTCATCGCCCTCTACGAGCAGGTGGTGTTTTGCCAAGGCGTGATCTGGGACATAAACTCGTTCGATCAATGGGGAGTCGAGCTCGGCAAGCGTCTCGCTGTGCCCATCTACGAGCAGCTCGGCGGCAGATCGGCGCAGGATCAGGACATCGCTACCCGGCGACTCATTGAGTATCTGATCGACGCCGGTCAGGAGCAGTAAGAAAAGGCAGGACACCAGTATGTCGGAAATCCACGTGGTGCCGGTGCCGGAAACGGTACGGGACCGATGCTTCATCAACGAAGATCAGTACGAGGCCATGTACGAGCGATCCGTGAACGACCCGGAAGGCTTCTGGGCCGAGCAGGCGGACATCTTCATCGACTGGTTCGAGAAGTGGGACACCGTCTGCGAGGCAGACATGACCCGCGGAGAGGTGAGTTGGTTCGGCGGCGCCAAACTCAACATCGCCTACAACTGCATCGACCGGCATCTGCCCGAGCGGGCGAACCAGACCGCCATCCTGTGGGAAGGTGACGATGCGGGCGACGAGGCCCACATCACCTATCAGGAGCTGCACGACCACGTCTGTCGTATGGCCAACGCGCTCAAATCACGCGGCGTCGGCAAGGGAGACAGGGTGTGCATCTACATGCCCATGATCCCCGAGGCCGCCTATGCCATGCTCGCCTGCGCACGTATCGGGGCCATCCACTCGGTGGTTTTCGGCGGCTTCTCGCCCCAGTCTCTGCGTGACCGGATCCAGGATTCGGACTGTCAGACGCTGATCACAGCGGACGAAGGCGTGCGCGGCGGCCGTAAGGTGCCGCTCAAGGCGAATGCCGAGGTGGCGCTGGCCGATTGTCCGAACGTGCGCACGGTGCTGACCGTCCGTCGCACCGGCGCCGACGTCAGCTGGCACCCACCGCGTGACGTCTGGTACCACGAGATCACGGCCGACATGCCGGCCACCTGCGAGCCGGAGGTCATGGACGCCGAGGATCCTTCCTTCATCCTCTATACCTCCGGATCCACCGGGAAACCCAAGGGGGTGCAGCACAGCACCGCAGGCTACCTGCTGCAGGCAGCGATGACCCACCGGTACGTGTTCGACTATCACGACGGCGACGTCTACTGGTGCACGGCCGACGTGGGCTGGATCACCGGCCACACCTACATCGTCTACGGCCCGCTGGCGAATGGCGCCACCACCCTGATGTTCGAGGGGGTGCCGACATGGCCCGACGCGTCACGCTGCTGGCAGGTCGTGGACAAGCACAAGGTGAACATCTTCTACACCGCACCCACTGCCATCCGCCAGCTCATGGGACAGGGCAACGATTTCGTCACCCGTACTTCCCGGGCGTCTCTGAAGCTCCTCGGCACGGTGGGCGAGCCCATCAACCCCGAGGCCTGGGAGTGGTATCACCGGATCGTGGGCGAGGAGCGCTGCCCCATCGTGGACACCTGGTGGCAGACGGAAACCGGCGGCATCATGATCTCACCGCTGCCGGGTGCCACGGCACTGAAACCCGGCAGCGCCACCCGGCCGTTCTTCGGCGTGGTGCCTGCTCTGGTGGACGCGGACGGCAAGGTGCTCTCGGAGACGGAAGCCGCGGGGAATCTGGTCATCACCCAACCGTGGCCCGGGCAGATCCGGACCGTCTACGGCGACCACCAGCGGGTCATCGATACGTACTACTCGGCCTACAAGGGCTTCTACTTCACGGGCGACGGTGCCCGCCGCGACGCAGACGGCTACTACTGGATCACGGGGCGCGTGGACGACGTGATGAACGTCTCCGGGCACCGCATCGGCACCGCGGAGGTGGAGAGCGCCCTCGTCCTGCACGACGCCGTTGCCGAGGCTGCCGTCGTCGGTTTTCCACATCCGGTCAAGGGCGAGGGCATCTATGCCTACGTGACACTGATGTCCGGCAACAACGAGGACCCGGAAAAGCTGCGTGAGGAGCTCATGCAGCTCGTGCGCACCGAGATCGGGCCCTTCGCCAGGCCGGAGCACATCCAGTTTGCGCCCGGCCTGCCGAAAACGCGTTCCGGCAAGATCATGCGGCGCATTCTGCGCAAGATCGCGGCGGATGATCTGCAGAACCTGGGAGATACATCCACTCTCGCCGATCCGGAGGTCGTGGAGGATCTCGTGGAGAACCGGGCAGGCGCCTGAGCGCCCCGGCAGGCAGTCGGCGGCAGGCGCTCCTGCCACCGCTCGAACGCCGACCCCGTCAGGCAGGGTCGGCCGATTGACGGGAGAGAGCGCGGCGCTCGCGAATCAGCGGGGCTGACGCGAAAGCGCTACGCGCTTGCGAGTCATGCCGACTCGGAGTAGTTCTCGACCTCCTTCATGGACAGCTTGATCCGGCCGCGCTGATCCACGTCGAGACAAACGACCTTCACGTCCTGCCCTTCCTCCAGATAGTCGCTCACCTTCTCCACCCGCTCCTCGGCGATCTGGGAGATGTGCAGCAAACCATCCTTGCCGGGCAGGATGGTGATGAAGGCGCCGAAATCGACGATTCTGGCCACCTTGCCCTCGTAGATCCGGCCAACCTCCGCTTCTGCGGTGATCTCCTCGATCCGAGCTACCGCGGCCGTCATGGCGTCCCCATCCGCGGCGTAGATCCGCACGCTGCCATCGTCTTCGATATCGATGTCGGCACCGGTCTCCTCGACGATGCCACGGATGGTGGCACCGCCCTTACCGATGATGTCGCGGATCTTGTCCGGGTGCACGTGCAGCACGCGCATGGCCGGTGCGTTCTCGGAGATCTGCGGCCTCGGCTGATCGATGACCTTGTTCATCTCACCGAGGATGTGCTGCCGGGCTTCCAGGGCCTGGCCGAGCGCGATCTCCATGATCTCCTCGGTGATGCCGTCGATCTTGATGTCCATCTGCAGGGCGGTGACGCCCCGGGCCGTACCCGCGACCTTGAAGTCCATGTCGCCGAGATGATCCTCGTCGCCGAGGATATCGGTGAGCACCGCGTACCGGTTGCCCTCCTTGACCAGGCCCATGGCCACGCCGGCCACCGGCGCCCGGACGGGGACGCCCGCATCCATCAGCGCGAGGGACGTACCGCAGACGCTGGCCATGGAGCTCGAGCCGTTGGATTCCGTGATCTCGGAAACCACCCGCAGGGTGTAAGGGAAGGACTCCACATCCGGCAGCACCGCCGCCACACCGCGCCGGGCCAGACGGCCATGGCCGATCTCGCGGCGCTTGGGCCCGCCCATGAATGCCGCCTCCCCGACGCTGTACGGCGGGAAGTTGTAGTGCAGCATGAACGGGTCCTTGAAGGTCCCTTCCAGGGCGTCGATCAGGGCAGCGTCGCGCATGGTACCCAGGGTCGCCACAACGATGGCCTGAGTCTCGCCCCGGGTAAACAGCGCCGAGCCGTGTGTCTTCGGCAGGATGCCGACTTCCACCTCGATCGGCCTAACGGTGCGCAGATCCCGTCCGTCGATCCGGGGCTCGCCGTTGAGCACCCGCTGCCGGACGAGGTTCTTCTCCACCTTGCCGAACGCGTCGGCGACCTCATCGGCCGTGTACTCGGGACTCTCGCCGCCGGCCAGCTGTTCGACAACGCCGCGGCGGAGCTCGCTCACGCGCGACTGCCGTTCCATCTTGTCGGTGATCCGATAGGCCTCGCCCAGATCGGCACGGATCGCGCCGTCCACCTTCTCGGCCAGGCTGCTGTCGGATTCCGGAGGCTGCCAGTCCCACGCAGGCTTGCCGGCTTCCGCCGCGAGTGCCTTGATCGCGTCAATGGCGACCTGCATCTCCTGATGCCCGAAGAGCACGGCACCCAGCATCTGGTCTTCCGTGAGCTCCCCCGCTTCCGACTCCACCATCAGCACGGCCGCATCGGTTCCCGCAACCGTCATGGTGAGTTTGGATTCCTTGAGGGCCTCGTAGCCAGGGTTGAGCAGATACACGCCGTCCTTGTAACCAACGCGCGCACAGCCGATCGGTCCGGCAAAGGGAATACCGGAGATGGCCAGCGCGGCGGAGGCGCCAATCATCGACGCCACATCGGGATCCTGGTCCTTGTCGGCCGACATGACCGTGCAGATGACCTGCACCTCGTTCAGAAAGCCCTTGGGAAAGAGGGGACGCAACGGCCTGTCGATCAGCCGACAGGTCAGGGTCTCCTTTTCGCTGGGTCGACCCTCGCGGCGGAAGAAACCACCGGGGATCTTGCCTGCGGCGTAGGTCTTTTCCTGATAGTTCACCGTTAGCGGGAAGAAGTCCTGCCCCGGGCGTGCCTTGGTCGCGGCCACCACCGTGCAGAGCACCACGGTGTCATCCATGCTGACCAGCACCGCGCCCGTGGCCTGCTTGGCGATGCGTCCTGTCTCCAGAACGACCTTCTGGTCGCCATACTGAAATTCTTTTCTTATCGGATTCAAAATATTTACCTCCAGGTCGGATTACGAGCGACTGCGAATGCGGTGCATCAGCGCCTCAGCCCCAATCGCTTGATCAGGTCCGAGTATCGATTCGCGTCCTTCTGCTTCAGGTAATCCAACAGTTTGCGCCGCTGGTTGACCATACGGATCAGACCACGGCGGGAATGATGATCTTTGTTGTGTGCCTTGAAGTGCTCCTGCAACCCGTTGATGTTGTGGGTCAGGAGCGCGACCTGCACTTCCGGGGACCCCGTGTCCCCATCTTCTAGCTGAAACTCCTTGATGATTTCTGCTTTGCTTGCGGCATTCAGTGCCATTTCACTTTCTCCAATTCAATGTGCGCTTCTCGATTCGGGATCACCGTGCACATTTACAGTGACCTCGATGTCGGGTAACGGTTTCTCCCGGCCTTTCGGTTAACCGGATTCCTTCGTTTGCCCGTGTTCTTTGCCTATCGGCCCTGCTCCACCACCAGGCGACGGGGAGCGACCCTGCCGTCGTCGAGAATCTCCCCGACGCCGATGAATCTCGCGCTGTCGTCCGACTCGACCTCGGACAACCGTACCCAGCCGCTCGTGGGCGCGTGCGGCACGATCACCGGCTGCCCCTGGCGCAGGTAGTACGCCGTGTTGTCGGTCAGACGGACCTCGGGCCATTCCCGCACCGCGCTGACCAGCGGCAGCAGAAAAGGATCGAGAGAACCGTGTTCGAGCGCCGCTTCGAGCTGCTCGAAGGTCACCAGATCGGATTCCGTGTAGGGGCCCGCGGCGATCCGTCGAAGCTCCACGACGTGGGCGCCGCACCCGAGAACGTCACCGAGCTCCGCGGCGATCGTCCGAACGTAAGTGCCTTTGCTGCAGTGAATCGACAGCACCAGGCTGTCTCCTTCGAGCGACAGCAGCTCGTTGGAAAACACCGTCACGCGACGCGCCTCGCGCTCGATCTCGATACCCTGCCGGGCCAGTTTGTACAACGGCTGGCCCTGATGCTTGATCGCCGAGAACATGGAAGGCACCTGATCGATCTCGCCACGGAAGAAGCGCAACGCCTCTTCCACTCTGGCCTCGTCGACGCCCTCGAAGGCGCTCGTGCTCACCACCTGCCCGTCTGCGTCACCGCTGTCGGTGGCCACGCCGAGCCGTATCCGCACCCAGTACTTCTTGTCGGACGCCAGCAGGTACTGGGAAAACTTGGTCGCCTCGCCGAAACACAGCGGCAGCACGCCGGTGGCCAGCGGGTCCAGAGCACCGGTGTGGCCCACCTTGCGGGCGTTGAACAGACGCTTGGCCTTCTGCACGGCGTCGTTCGAGCTCATGCCCTTCGGCTTGTCGAGCACGAGGATTCCGTTCACGTCACGGCCCCGACGTCGCCTAGCCATTACCTTCACCCCGTCGATCCGTCGCGTCCTCATCCGGATGGTGGTGCTCCGCATCCGAGCGGACGGCTTTCTCGATCAGCGACTCCATTCTCGGTCCCCGCTCGATCACCTCGTCGTAATGAAACCGGGGTTTCGGCGTCGTGCGCATGCTGTGACGCTTCGCGAGCTCCGAACGGAAGTAGCCGGCGGCACCGTTCAGCACGTCGACGAGCTCGGCGCGTTCCTGCTCCGTTTTCGTTTCGAAGGAGGACACGTACACGTCGACCCACGACAGGTCCTTGCTGACCCGAGCCTCGTTGACGCTCACCATGCCCACCCGCGGGTCGCGCATCTGACGCTGAATGATGGACGCCAGCTCATCGCGGATGAAGTCGCCAACGCGAAGGTCTCGGCCGTGTTCACGCATCGCGCCTACTGAAGCTCCCGGGCCACTTCCTTGGCATCGAAGACCTCGATGAGGTCGCCGACCTGAACGTCGTTGTAGTTGCGCACGCCGATACCGCACTCGGTACCCGCGCGCACCTCGCTCACGTCGTCCTTGAAGCGCCTGAGCGACTCGAGCTCGCCCTCGTAGATCACCACGTTGTCGCGCAGCACCCGGATCGGCTTGTTCCGGAACACGGTGCCTTCGGTGACCATGCAGCCGGCGATGTCGCCGAAACGCGGCGAGCGGAATACGTCCCGCACCTCGGCAATACCGACGATCTCCTCGCGAACCTCCGGCGTGAGCATGCCGGAAAGTACCTGCCTCACGTCGTCGAGCAGCTCGTAGATGACGCTGTAATAACGCAGATCGAGACCCTCTCGCTCGATGATCTTCTTCGCCGAGCTGTCGGCCCTTACGTTGAAACCGAAGATCGCCGCACCATAGGTCAGGGCCAGGTTCGCATCGGTGGCGGTGATACCGCCGATGCCGGAACCCAGCACGTTGACTGCCACCTCGTCGTTGCCCATGTCGGCGAGGGCCTGCTGGATCGCCTCCAGCGAGCCTCGCACGTCGGCTTTCAGCACCATCTTGAGAATCCGCTTCTCGCCCTCGCCGATGTTGGCGAACATGTTCTCCATCTTCGCCGCCTGCTGCAGGGCGACCCGTTTCTCCTGGGATTTGCTGCGCCGGAACTCGGCCAGCTCTCGGGCGGTCCGCTCGTCGGACACCACGGAGAAATCATCACCTGCCTCCGGCGTTCCGGTGAGCCCGAGCAGCTCCACCGGATCCGAAGGGCCGGCTGTTTTGATCTGCTCACCGAGATCGTCCAGCATGGCGCGAACCCGGCCGTGATACTCACCGGCGATCACCACGTCGCCCTGATTGAGCGTGCCGTTCTGCACCAGCACGGTGGCGACCGGTCCACGGCCCTTGTCGAGGCGCGATTCGATCACGACGCCCCTCGCCGGGCCGTCCTCGACCGCCTTCAGCTCGAGGACCTCCGCCTGCAGGAGCACGGCTTCGAGCAGCTCCTCGATGCCTTCGCCGGTGTGGGCGGAAACCTTGATGAACTGAGTGTCGCCGCCCCAGCTCTCGGGCACGACATCTTTGGCCGCAAGCTCGTTGGTCACCCGGTCCGGGTCCGCCGATTCGAGGTCGATCTTGTTGATCGCCACCACGATCGGCACGCCAGCCGCACGCGCGTGTTGAATCGCCTCTTCGGTCTGCGGCATCACGCCGTCGTCTGCGGCTACGACCAGAATCACGATGTCCGTGGACTGTGCTCCCCGGGCGCGCATGGCGGTAAAGGCCGCGTGGCCAGGGGTATCGATGAAGGTGATCCGGCCGTGCGGTGTGTCCACCCGATAAGCACCGATATGCTGGGTGATGCCGCCCGCCTCGCCACTGGTGACCCGCGTCTTGCGGATGTAGTCCAGCAGCGAGGTCTTGCCGTGGTCGACGTGCCCCATGACGGTCACCACCGGTGACCGGTTGAGTTCCTCGCCTTCCAGAACCAGTGACTGCTCCAGGGACTGCTCGAGCGCGTCCGCGTGGATGAGCTTCACCTTGTGACCCATCTCCTCGACCACCAGGGTCGCGGTGTCCTGGTCCACCGTCTGGTTGATGGTGGCCATCACGCCCATGCCCATGAGGGTCTTGATCACCTCACCGGCCTTGACCGACATGCGTTGCGCCAGGTCCCCGACCGTGATCGCCTCCGGAACTTCCACCTCGCGGGCGATGAAGTCCGTCGGGCGGAACTCACCGCCCTGCTGGTCCACGTGAATGGGTGCCTGGTGATGTCTGCGCCGCGCGCGGCGCTCGGTCTTCAGCGAGAGCTCCCGGCGACGGTCGCCCGTTCGCTTGCGATCGTGCTCCTTGCCTTTGGCACGCTTGCCGCCTTTTTCCACCGCCTGCTGACGGGCCTGCGCCTCGGCCGCCGC
>JASFLG010000133.1:0-9033 GCA_050118205.1 Pseudomonadales bacterium | reverse complement strand
TCTGCGGGCTGACCAGCACCGCCCGGGCAGGGCGTTCGCCAGGCACAACGAGTTCCTGGTCGTCACGCAACGCCGAGAGCTTCAGCTGGCCGGCTTCCACGCCGAGTTCCAGCACGCCGTTGCGGGGCTCGAAGGAGAGCTCGCCGTTCGGACCCTCGCCGAGACACATGCCACGGTGCACGCGCGCGGTCATATCGCCGCCGCGTGCGATGACGTGCCATTCGATCCGCTCGATGGCCTTGCTGTCGTCCTGTTTCATGCTGTGTGTCTGCCCCCAGGCTCAGAACACACTGTCAACAAGCTTCAGTTTAACGGGCTCTGCCGACGGTCGAAATAGTCCGAATGTGAGGATCTGTACCCATGCGGGCCGCGCTCACCCGGCCGCCAGGCGCAGGTATCGCCCGGCATCGTCTCGAATGGTGATCCGATGCAGCTCCCGGGCATAGCCGTCATACCCGCCGTTGGCCCGATGCAGAACGCTGCGGTTGTCCCACAGCACCAGCATCCCCGGTGCCCAACGGTGGCTGTAGCGGAACGCCTCGCGGGTCTGCCAGGCATAGAGCTCGCCAATCAGCGCTCTCGCCTCGTCTTCGGCCATGCCCTCCACACCGACGATGTAGCCCATGCAGCCGAACAGCGTCTCCCGGCCCGACTCCGGGTGACGGCGGATGAACGGATGAGCATTGACGTCCCGCGCATCCTCCGAGTACAGAATCTTCATGCTTCGGTCCGAACCTTGCTCACGGATGCCGTAGGCCCCTTCCGGCGCGTAAGCGGCTGCGGCCGAGTGGAGGGCCACGCGCCCTTCCAGGCGCCGACGCAGCTCGTCCGGCATCTCGGCCAGCGCTCTCTGCTGATTGATGAAGTCGGTGTTGCCGCCCACAGGCGGGATGACCAGGCTGTAAAGCGCCGTGCCGATGGGCGGGCAGGCTTTGAAACTCCAGTCGCTGTGCCAGGACTCGGCGAAGACCGGCGCCCGCTCGTCTGCCCGACGGGTAAGCGCCACCACCGGGTTGTCCGCGGCGATGGATTCGAAGTA
Source organism: Pseudomonadales bacterium (assembly GCA_050118205.1). GTDB lineage: Bacteria > Pseudomonadota > Gammaproteobacteria > Pseudomonadales > Azotimanducaceae > SZUA-309. The sequence goes on along the minus strand of JASFLG010000133.1, from coordinate 7,994 downwards.
CGGATCGTCGCCCACGCCGCCGAAGCACTCGGCGAAACGCACCAGGTCCGGGTCGGTGAGATGCTGATCGGGAAACACGAGCACGAGATGCTCGAGCCAGGCCCCGCGAATCTCACTGATCAAGGCATGCGACAGCTGCGTCGAGAGATCGACACCCGTCACCACCGCGCCGCAGGACCCGTCCGTCACGGCCACGTTCAGCATCGCCCTTCTCCGCACTCAATACCCTGTTACTTGATAGCACAGGTGGGGCGGCACGTGAACAGCCCTGCCCACGGGCATCGTGCAGCCGCGTGCGCCGGGGCCTGCTTGCACCTGACCGGGCTTGCGCCTAAGGTCGCCCACACGGGATGAGGAGAGAAAACCGGCCATGATCATGCTTGCCATCGGCGTCCTGCTCTGGGCGCTCGTCCACCTCTTTCCGGCCCTCATGCCGGCATCCCGTACGCGGATCATGGGCAGCATCGGTGAAGGCCCCTACAAGGGTCTGTTCGCGCTCGGCCTGGTCGCGGCGCTGCTGCTCATGGTGTTCGGCTGGCGTTCGGCCCAGTTCGTGACCGTCTACGATCCGCCGCTCGCCCACGCCCGGCTGCTGGTCGCGGTGCTGGTGCTGGTGGCCTTCATCCTGGCCGGCGCAGCCAACATGCCGACCAACATCAAACGCGTCCTGCGCCACCCAATGCTCACCGGAGTGATGGTCTGGGGCGTAGCGCACCTGCTGGCCAACGGTGACAGCCGGGCACTGGTGCTCTTCGGTGGGCTGACCGTGTGGGCTGCCATCGAGATGCTCGCCATCAACCGGCGTGAAGGTGCCCGGGTGAGGCCCGAGCCGGTACCCGTACAGAAGGACGTCATGCTGATCGTCGCCGGTGCCGTGCTGACCGCCGTGGTCGCCTACTTCCACGAGTATCTTTCCGGCGTGACGCTGATCGGCTGACGCCGGCTCCGCCTCAGACAGGTACGCTCTCCCACTGCAGGAGCGTGAAGGGCGGTTCCGCGCTCCGGTGGTGCTCGAACACCGCTCTGACCGGGGCGCCGATCGCCACCTCCTGCCTCGGATCACCCAGCAGGTTGCCCACCAGGCGAACATCGTCCGCCTGGGGCAGCGAGACGAGCACCACCAGGTACGGGCCCTGATCCTTCAGCGCCGGGTGCACCGGGTGCCAGACCCGCTCGTAACTGTAGATGATGCCCTCCCCCGAAACGGGCTCGAACCCGAGCTCGTCGGAGTTGCAGCGATGGCAGATCCATTCCGGCCCCCACTGCCAGCCCTGACAGGCACGGCAACGCTGGATCAGGATCTCGTCGTTCGCGAGCCCCTGCCAGAACGGCGCGTCCAGGCCGTCCGGCGACGGCAGCGGCTGGGGCAGGCCGGGTGCAAGGTAGCTTTCACTCACAGCGTTACCTCCGAGCCGAAAACACAGGAGCTGACGGGCGTCACCATGGGGCCGGAAATCGCCATGGAAACCTCGGCGCCATCGACGGGATTGGTCGAGTCGCCGCGGATCTGGCGCACCGCCTCGAGAATGAGCCCGAGGCCGTGCATGTAGCACTCGGCCAGGTTGCCGCCGCTCGTGTTCAGCGGCAGCTCGCCGTCCGGCGCCAGAAACCGTTCCTTCACGAAAAACTCGTTGCACGCCCCCGGCGCACAGAAGCCATGCTCGACGATGCTCATCAGCACGCCGCCGGTGAAGTTCTCGTAGGCCTGCAGCACGTCGACGTCACCCGGTGCGATCCCGGCCATCTCGTAGAGTCGCGGTGCGAGCGTCGGGAACGAAGACGACGCGTATTCCGGCGTATTGTGCACCGGTGCGCCCGCACGGTAGTGGGACCCGGCCACAGCGCCGAGCAGGTAGCAGGGCTTGTGCGGGAAGTCCGCCGCCCGCTCGGCCGGCACCAGAATCATCGCTGCGGCACCATCGTTCTCGAGACAGCAGTCATACAGGTGAAAGGGCTCAACGATCCACCGGGACGCATCGTAGGTCGCCTCGTCCAGAGGCCGCCCGCACATGACCGCTCTCGGGTTGTTCTGCGCGTGGTGGTACGCAGCCAGGGCGATGGCCCTCAGGGCTTCCTGCGCCACGTCGTGATCGTGCATGAAGCGAACCACCTTCATCGCGAACATCTGCGCCGGTGACATGAGGCCATACGGAATCGTATGCGCGAACTCGCCGGCGATGGTGTTGCGCCGCGGTCCCTGACCGAACCGGCCGAACTGACCCTGAGCCAGAGCGCGGAACACCACGACGCACTCGGCCAGCCCTCCGGCGATGGCCGCAGCCGCATTGGCGACGGCACCGGATCCGCCGCCGCCCCCGCCACCCCACTGCATGTTCGAGAACCTGAGCTCGGGGCAGCCGAGCGCCGCGGCCATGCGCGACGGATCGTTGCGATCGTTGCTGAAAGACGCGAAGCCGTCGATCTCGCGCGGCGAGATGCCGGCATCCTCACAGGCGGCCAGGATCGCCTTCAGGGCCAGCTTCGCCTCCGCGTCCGGCGCCTCGCCCCGCTTGTAGTAGGCCGTTTCTCCCACCCCGGCCACCGCGACCGCGCCGCGGAGCGTTCTGCCTGCCACGCTCAGTACCCGGCGGTGCCGACGCTGGCCGCCACCGCGGCGGCATCCGGCTGTGACTGGTACCGCTCGGGAATGGGGAAACGGAAGATGCGGGCCGAATTCAACCCCAGAATCTTCGCCCGCTCCGCGTCATCGAGCCCGCTCATGGTCCGCTCGATGGCCTCGGCCGAATGCGGCCACGTGCCTTCGTGGTGGGGAAAGTCGTTGGCCCAGAGGAAGTTGTCCACCAGGCCGTGCTCGCGTGCCAGATCGAGTCCGGCCTTGTCTTCCTGGAAGCTCGCGAAGCCGTTGGTCTTGAAATATTCGCTCGGCAGCCGATCGAGCTTCGGCCGCACCCACATGTGGTGCTTCAGGTAGGCCTCGTCGAGCGCCCCGAGGGCCCACGCCACCCAGCCGATGCCGGCCTCGATGGTGCCGAACCGGATCTTCGGGTAGCGGTCGATCACGCCGGAGGCGCACAGGTTGGCGATCGGCTCCATGGTCGGCGCCAGCGAGTGCACCGCGTAGTTGATCACGGCGCCGCCGTTGCTCCGCGCGGTACGCGGGTCGCGCCCGGTGGACACGTGAAACGTGATCGGCAGGTCCACGTCCTGAACGCACGCCCACAGCTCGTCGAACTCGCGCAGGTTGTAGTTCAGCTGGGTGTGATCCGGGGCACCCCACACCGGCTTGCATGGCAGGGACAGCCCGCGGAAGCCGAGCTTCGCGCAGCGTGTGATCTCTGCGATGGTCTTCTCGAGCGCTGCCGGAGCCACGCAGGCCATGGGCGAAAGACGGTCGTTGAAGTCAGCGAACGTCTCCCATGCCCAGTCGTTGTAGGCGCGGCACATGGCGTGCGAGAAATCCGCATCCGGCGTCGCCCAGATGGTCAGCCCTTTGTTGGGAAAGAGCACCTCGGCATCGACGCCGTCCATGGCGAGGTCCCGGATACGCTCCTCAGGCGTCTTGCCCGACTGATTGCGCAGCAGATCTTCTCCTTCGAACTTCGTGTTCTGCAGTCGCAGGGGACGGAATCCCTCGGTCTTCTGAAACTTGTTGCCCTTGGCGTCCAGCACCACGCCCGGCAGCCGGTCGTGGTAGGCCGGGTCGATGCGCTCCTTCCAGAGGTCGGACGGCTCCTGCACGTGACCGTCGGCCGAGACCATGAAGAACTTGTTCGGATCGTCGGCACGGGCCGTGCGCGGCCAGCCCTCACAACCCGGTGTCTCCGTTCTCCAGGCATTGGCCTGGTCGATAACTGCTTCGCTCATGGGGTCCCCCTATGTTTGCTTCCAGCTTGCATCAGATCGAAAGTATTCCGTTTCCGGCGCCGTGTCAGTAGCCGAGCGTCTTGTCTATCACGCCTTCCAGGGGCTCGCCTCTGACAAAGCGTCTCACGTTGGACACGAACCGGTCGATGTTCCTTGCCGCACGGAACTGGCTCGCACCCGCCGTGTGCGGCGTCATCACCACGTTCGGCAGCGACCAGAGCTCGCTGTCCGCGGGCAGCGGCTCCCGGGGCGCCACGTCGAGCGCCGCACCGGCCAGGTGGCCGGAGGTGAGCACGGCCACCAGATCCGCCTCCACCATCACCTCACCGCGGGTAACGTTCACCAGCCACGCGCCTCTCTTCAGCCGCTCGAGCACGCTGCGATCGAAAAAGCCGCGCGTCTCTCGGGTGAGCGGGCAGCAGACGGCGAGTACGTCAGAAGCCGCGAGCAGCTCGTCGAGCCTCTCCGGTGTGAGCACCTCGGCCACCTCCGGCGACGGCGCCACCGGATCCCGGTCCAGTGCGCGCACATGCATACCGAACGCCGCGGCCCGTCGTGCCATGGCGCGGCCGGTGCCGCCGAACCCGAAGAGCCCCATGGTCATGCCGGTGAGTTCGACCTCCTGCCGCCGCATCTCGCCCCGATGCTGCCAGCTCGCAGGCCCCAGCCCGTGCGCGGTGGCGAGCTGGCGGGTGAGCATGAGCAGCAGCCCGAACGCATGGTCCGCGAGGTGCTCGCCTACCAGCCCTTTCTCGCTGGTGAGCGCGACGTCACTCGCCACGAACTCCGGGTAGAGATACCCGTCGACGCCGGAGGCGATGGCCTGGACCCAGCGCAGCCGGCGTGCGCACGCAAGAAGCTCTGATGGTACGGGCCCGAGAATCACATCCGCTTCCGGTGCTTCGGCTACCGCACCTTCCAGGTCGCAGACGACAACGTCGGCGCCCTCACCCGCCGCCGCGCGGATACGGGTAACGTCCGCCTCGGAGATCTCCGGCAGGGTGAGTCCCGGGATGACGAGAATCTTCACCGCGCTGACCCTCTCAGGCAGCCAGGCCGAACCAGGGCGCCGCGTTGTCCCAGAAGATCTTCCGGATGGACGCCTCCGGCAGCGGCTGCGCTTCCAGGTCGCGCATGCCGTCCGGCCAGGTGCCGTCCGGGTGCGGGTAGTCCGTGTTGAAGGTGACGTAGTCGTCGCCGACCAGCTCGCAGACGGCCGGCAGCGTGCGCTCGTCGCCCCGTGCGGCAACCAGGAAATTGCTCTTGAAGTACTCGGTGGGTCGTCGTTTGAGCTCGGGATGCTCGGCGTTGCCGGAGAAGTCCACGTGCTGCTCCTGGCGTTGCAGCCAGTACGGCAGCCAGCCCGCATCCGCTTCCACGTGCAGGATCTTCAGGCGAGGGTGGCGCTCGACCACCCCGAACCAGATCAGCGACATCATGGCCACCATGGCTTCGAAGGGATGCGCGATGATGTGGCCGGAGGTGTGCGTCTCCATGCGATCGCCGTACGATGGCCAGTAGGGCGACCCGGAGTCGTGGATGCAGACAGGGAGGCCGAGCGCCTCCAGCGCGGCCCAGAGCGGCTCGTTGTCCGGGTGATGGAGATTTCGCCCGGCGACCGGATTCGGCCGGAGATAGAATGCCCCGGCGCCCTTCTGCTGCACGCGGCGGGCCTCCTCCACCGCCAGATCAGGCGCCTGCACCGGCAGCATGGCGGCCATCACCAGTCGCCCCGGATCCGCGGCGCAGTAGTCGAGGCTCCAGTCGTTGTATGCCCGGCAGATGGCCGCGAGCAGCTCCGGGTCCTTGAACGGTTTGCCGAGGATCTGGCCGCCGACGGTGGGGTAGATCACCTGCGCATCGACCCCCTGCTCGTCCATGTCGGCGAGCCGGGCCTCGGGGCTGTACCCGGCGTCACGGGTGCGCCTGAATCGCTCCATGGCCCGTGCGGCGGCGTCCAGGAACTCCTTCGAATCCATGGGATACGCGCCATGCTGGTTGGTGATCGGCTCGCCCTCCACCATCATGCCACGGCGGCCGTCGCCGTAGTCGCCCACCGCCGGTGCCCGGTCGGCGAACGCGGCGTCGATGTGCGTGCGCCACATCCCGGGCGGCTCCATCTGGTGCGAATCCGTATCCAGGATCCTGAACTGACCACGCATGGCGAGTTCTCCCCTTCTTCAGCCCTGATGACGAGTGTACGCCCATCCCACCGCTCCTGCTCGCGCCGCGGCAGCTGCGCCTGCCGGCGGGCGGTTGTATCCGCCAATCGGAGGCATACAATCTGCAATTTAAAACGCATTCTAACTTTCGCAAGGAGGAACCCATGGCCACCGAAAGAGAACGGTTGCACAACCTGTTTCCCGATCTGGATTTCGACCCCGAGGTGCTCAGGGCGAAGTACAAGCAGGAGCGCGACAAGCGGATCCGGGAAGATGGTGAGGATCAGTACCTGGAGGCGGCCGGCGAGTATGCCCACTTCGCCGACGACGATCCGTACGCGGACCCTGATTTCGACCGGGAGCCCGTGTCCCTGACGATCGACGTGGCCGTCATCGGTGGCGGTTTCTCCGGTCTCATGACGGCGGCACGCCTGAAGGAAGCCGGCATCAACGATTTCCGGCTGATCGAGGCCGGCGGCGATCTCGGTGGCACCTGGTACTGGAACCGCTACCCCGGCGCTCAGTGCGACATCGAGTCCTACTGCTACCTGCCGCTGCTGGAAGAGACCGGGTACATGCCCAAGGAGAAGTACTCCTACGCGCCCGAGATCTACTCCCACGTTCAGCGTATCGGCAAGTACTTCGACATCTACGACAACGCCCTCTTCCAGACCCGGGTGACCGAGGTGCGCTGGCTCGAGGACGAGCACCGCTGGAAGATCGCAACGCAACGCAACGACGACATCCGCGCCCGTTTCCTGATCCAGGCCACCGGACCCGCCAACCGCCCGAAGCTCCCCGGCATTCCCGGTATTCACGACTTCAAGGGTCACGCCTTCCATACCTCGCGCTGGGACTACGACTACACCGGCGGGGACCACAACGGGGGTCTGACCAGGCTCGCCGACAAACGCGTGGCCATCATCGGCACGGGTGCCACCGCCATCCAGTGTGTGCCGTTCGTCGGTGAGCACGCGAAGCAGCTCTACGTCTTTCAGCGCACGCCCTCGTCCGTCGACCTCCGCGGCAACAAGCCGACCGACCCGAGCTGGTACGAGACCCTCGAGCCCGGCTGGCAGCGCGCACGGCGCGAGAACTTCGCCGCCGTGCTGACCGGTCAGAACCTCAGCGAGGACCTGGTGGCGGACGGCTGGACCGACATCGCCCGGCGCATCGGCATCTCGCTGATGAACCGCCGCCAGGACGCGGGCGATCTGGACATGGAAGAGATCGCGCTGCGTTCCGAGATCGCCGACTTCCAGAAGATGAACGAGATCCGCGGCCGGGTCGACGAGACCGTCCAGGATCAGGACACGGCCGAGGGGCTCAAGCCCTGGTACCGCCAGTTCTGCAAGCGGCCGACGTTCAACGACGAGTACCTGGCCACCTTCAACCGCCCGAACGTCGAGCTGGTGGACGTCTCCGACGCCAAGGGCGTGGAGCGGATCACCGAGAAAGGCGTGGTGGCGAACGGCCGGGAGTACGAGGTGGACTGCATCATCTACGCCACCGGCTTCGAGATCACCACCTCGGCGCACCGGCGCGTGGACTTCGACACCATCGGCCGGAACGGCGAATCGCTCTACGACCACTGGGCGGAGGGTTTCAGGACCCTGCACGGCCTGTCGAGCCACGGCTTTCCGAACTGGTTCACCATCGGGATCAACCAGAACGGGTTGTCGCCGAACATGACGGCCATGTTCGACGACCAGGCGGTGCACGTCGCCTACATCATCAGCGAGGTGCAGAAGCGGGGCAAAGAGGTGGTGGAGGTCACCGAAGAGGCGGAACAGGGCTGGGTGGACGAGATCGTCCGCCTGGCAGGGTCCGGGGCGGGTGCGGCCGAGTTCTTCGACCAGTGCACGCCCGGCTACTACAACCGGGAGGGGCAGCGCGGCGCCCGGACCAGCATGCAGAACTCGCCCTACGCGCCCGGGATCAACGCCTTCAACGACGAGCTCAAACGCTGGCGCGATGCCGGCGATCTGGAAGGTATGAAGCTGAGCT
>JASFLG010000132.1:0-9044 GCA_050118205.1 Pseudomonadales bacterium | reverse complement strand
GGATCGGTCGCAAGAGAGAACCCCCCGCCCGGCAACCGTCGCCGCTGTACCCGCGTCCGGACCGGGCACCTCGCGCGCGAAGAAGCTCGGCTACAAGGAGCAGCGCGAGCTGGACGCACTGCCCGAGCGGATCGAGTCGCTCGAGGCGCGTTTGCGGGAGATCCAGGCGCAGGCCACGGACCCCGCCCTCTACCGGGACACGCCGGAGACGATCAGCGGCGTCATGACCTCTCTCGAGGAGACGCAGACGGCACTCGAGCAGGCATATGCCCGCTGGGAGCTTCTGGAGTCCAGCCAGTCGTGAGCCGCCGCCAGCGCGGTTCGGCGCGGTGTCCGAACCTGCAATGGAAGGTCGATCAGACCCGCTCCGGCACGCGCGCGGCAGCGCGCCCACCGAGACGCAGCAACGCGGCCACCACCAGCACCAGGGGCACCGTTGCCACCAGCAGCACGTTCTCCCAGCCGAACTCGAGCAGCACAGCCCCACCCATGAGGCTCGCCAGCGCCGACGTACCGAACACGCTGAAGTCGTTGACGGCCTGCGTCTGAAAACGCTCACTGGGACGGTAGTTCGCAACCAGCAGCGTGGTGCCGCCGACGAACAGGAAATTCCAGCCGATACCGAGCAGCACCAGAGCCCCCCAGTAGTCCAGGTACGCGTGCCCCTGCAACCCCAGGACCACGGTTGCGACGAAGGCGACAATGCCCAGCACCATGACGGTGCGCACGCCGACCCAGCCGATCAGCATGCCGGAGAACAGCGACGGTATGTACATGGCCAGCACGTGCGCCCTTATCACCGATGCGGTGTGCGCCAGGTCGTGCCCATCCACCACGTGCATGCTGACCGGGGTCGCCGTCATGATGAACGTCATCACCCCCTGTCCCACCACGCCGCCGAGGATGGCGGCCGTGAGCGCCGGCGCCGTCACGATCCTGGACAGGGGCCGGGCCGGCTCGTCATCCCCGGGCATCGGCTTCGCGACCGGCGGCACGCGCAGCGCGGTGAGGCAGGCGGCGGCCAGCGCATAGCAGACGAGCGCCGCAGCAAACGCGCCCGCATACGGCGCCTCCGGCAGCCAGCCCGGGCTGCGCCAGGCCAGCTCGGGTCCGAGCAGCGCTCCACCGATAGAGCCGACCAGAATGAAGGACACCGCGTGCGGAACGCTCGCCGTTGGAACGCTCTCCGCCGCTGCGAAGCGGAACTGCTGGCTGAACGCAACACTCACGCCGATCAGCCCCGCGGCCACGCAGAACAACGGAAAGCTCGCAGCGTCGAGCGCCACGATGCCGAGCAGGCAGGCACACACCCCGGCGAGGGCAGCGCTCATGAAGCCCGGGCGCCGGCCGAAACGACGCATGCTCATGCTGGCGGGCACCGTGGTCAGCGCCGTGCCGATGACCATGAGCGACATGGGAAGAGTGGTCAGCACCGCCAACGGCGCGAGCTCGCTGCCGACAATACCTCCCAGGGTGACCATCACCACCGTGCCGGTGACGAACATGCACTGGGCGAAGAACAGGATTGCGGTGTTTCGGTTCAGGAACATCGGCCGCGGATAAGCTCGCCAAGCAGTCAGGTAAGGATTTGTACCACGAAGTCCCTCGCGGCTCACAATGCCCCGGAGTCAATCGTCACCTGCCGGGTCCGGTTATCCCTCGACTCCCTCAGCAAGTACACTACCGCCATCCAAACCTAGATCGACGTCGAGGACGCGTTATGCAGATAGAAGGACACAATGCCGTTTTTGTCGGCGGGGCCTCGGGGATGGCCCTCGCTACCGCGGAGCTGTTCCGCGAAAAGGGGGGCAGCGTCGCCATCCTGGACCTGCCCAAGTCGAACGGCGCGGACGTCGCCGAGCGTCTCGGTGGTTCGTTTTACCCGTGCAACGTGATGGACTATGAAGGCACGGCCAAGGCCATCGACGAGGCGGTCCAATCCCTCGGTTCCGTGCACTTCTGCTGCAATACTGCGGGCGGCGGGCTCGCCAAGAGGACGCTGACGAAAGAAGGGCCCCATCCGCTGGAGGAGTTCCAGCGGGTGATCGATCTGAACCTGATTTCCTCGTTCAACATCTCCCGGCTGATCGCCGCGAAGATGGCGGAGAACGAGCCTAACGAGGACGGCGAACGGGGCTGCATCATCAACACCGCATCCATCGCGGCGTTCGAGGGACAGATCGGCCAGGTAGCCTACGCCGCCGCCAAGGCGGGCATCGTCGGTATGACGTTCGTCATGGCCCGTGACCTGGGCAGCATGGGTATCCGCGCCAACGCCATTGCACCGAGTCTGTTCGACACAGGGCTCACCGCGGGCATACCGGACGAGTTCGCGCTGGCGCTGACCAAGGATGCCGCGTTTCCGAAGAAGATGGGCAAGCCCATTCACTACGCCATCCAGGCCATCGCGATCTACGAGAACGCCATGATGAATGGCGGCACCGTGCGCGTGGACGCGGGCCAGCGGTTCGGACCGAAGTAGACACGATGCGACTCGGCATAAACGGTACGGGCCTGGTGCAGCGGGCCGATGTGGAACGCGTCTGCGCCCACGCGGCGGCCGCTGCCGCCGACGGCTTCTCGAGCTACTGGCTGGCCGAGCACCCTACCGGCGGATTCGACGCACTCACGGTGCTGGCCGCGGTCGGGCAGCGGGTGCCGGACATTGAGCTGGGCACGGCCATCGTGCCCACTTTTCCCCGCCATCCCCTGGTGCTTGCCGGTCAGGCACTGACCACCGCCGGTATCATCGGGCCCCGACTGACGCTCGGCATCGGTCTGTCCCACGAACCGATGATGGCCCAGCTCGGCATCGGCTTCGACAAGCCCATCCGGCACCTCCGGGAGTATCTGAGCATCCTCGCGCCACTCGTGCGCGAAGGCCGGGTCGACTACCACGGCGAGACCCTGACCGCCCATGCCGAGCTCTTCCGAGTGCCGGAGCACCCGATCCCGGTGGTGGTCGCGGCCCTCGGCCCGCAGGCACTCGGTGTGGCGGGTCGGCTCGCCGACGGCACCACCCTCGCCTGGGTCGGACCGAAGACCGTGCGTGAGCACATCGTTCCGCGGCTGTCCGAGTCGGCATCGAAGGCCGACCGGCCGGAGCCGAGGGTGATCGCCACGCTGCCGGTCTGCGTCACGGACGACGGGGCCGCGGTGCGTGCTGCCATCGGCGACGGGCTGAAGATGTATGGCCAGCTGCCGTCCTATCGCGCGATGTTCGACCGCGAGGGGGTGGACGGCCCGGCGGACGTCGCCATCGTCGGCAGCGCCGAGGCGGTCCGGGACGGCATCGCCGAGATGCGCGCAGCGGGGGTCACCGACTTCGCGGCGTCCGAGTTCTATCTGAACCCGACGGAACGGGACGCCACGCGCAACCTGCTGAAATCGCTCGCCTCGGGTTTCTGAGCCGACGTGCCCCGCAACATCCTGCTCATCACCACCGATCAGATGCGCTACGACGCGCTCGGCTGCAATGGCGGGCGGATCGCGCGTACGCCGACCATCGATTCCCTCGCTGCATCCGGGATCAACTACCGGCGCGCGCACAACCAGAACGTGGTCTGCATGCCGGCGCGCGCCACGATCATCACCGGTCAGCACGTCGGCTCGCACGGCGTGTGGATGAACGGCGTGGCCATGCCGGAGGACCGCGAGACCATTGCCCACCATCTGCAGCGCCATGGCTACCGGACCGCGCTCCTCGGCAAGGCGCACTTCGAGCCATGGCTGGGCGCGCCGGACGCCTTCTTCGAAAACCGCATGGCCGCCCTCGGCAGCACGGGGCCGCACCGCGGCTTCGATCACATGGAGCTCGCCAACCACTTCTTCGAGGGGCACAGTCACTACGACGTCTGGATGAACGCGCACCTCCCGGAGAAGGCGAGGTTCTACCCGATGGTCACGGACAAGGGGCAGAACACGGCCAGCCGGGGTGAGACCGGCGCGGTTCAGGTGTGGCCGATGGACGTGCCGCGTGAGCTCTACCACACGGACTGGGTGGCGGAACGTACGATCCGCTGGCTGTCCGGACTGGCACCCGCCGATCCGTTCTTCTGCTGGATGAGCTTTCCCGACCCGCACCACCCGTGGGACGTGCCCCGTTCTGAGCTGCATCGCGTCGACTGGCGGGACGTACCGCTGCCCCGCCTGTACCGGGAGAACCGGGGCGAGCTCGAGGCGCTGCTCGACGCCAAGCCGAAGCACTGGCGCGGCTACTTCGACGGCTCTCTGTGGACCAATCTGGAATCACCCCGCACGTTCGTGCCGGCCGAGATGACGCCGGATCAGATCCGCGAGATCAACGCGATGACCCACATCGAAAACGAGCTGATTGACGAGGCCTGCGAGCGGGTGCTCGACTTCCTGGAAGCGCAGGGCCGGCTGGACGACACGGACATCATCTTCACCACGGACCACGGCGAGTTACAGGGAGACTTCGGGCTGCTGTTCAAGGGGCCGTATCACGTCGATGCGCTGATGCGGCTGCCGATGATCTGGAAGCCGGCCTCCTCCGCCGCCGTTCCACCCGCCGAGGTCACGGCACCGGTGGGGCACCTGGATCTCGCGAGCACCTTCTGCCACGTTGCCGGTATTCCGGTCCCGGCATACTGCGAGGGCAGGAAACTTCCGGTCTCAGACACCGAAGCGGACGAGCAGCGCCGGAGCCAAGTGCTCACCGAGTGGGACTCGGAGCACGGTCACGTGGACATGCACCTGAAGTCCGTCTACGAGCGCTCGGGCTGGCTCTGCACGACCTATGGCGCGAGCGCGGTTTACGAAGGGACCGAGGGTGAGCTCTACGACATGAACGACGACCCGGATCAGCTCGTGAACCTCTGGGCCGACCCGCGGCACACGCAGCGGCGCGAGGATCTGCTGGCGCTCATCCGGGAGACGCTACCACCCGCCCGAACGCCTCGCCTGGAGCGAAGAGCACCGGTCTGACGTCCTTCGCTAACCGAGATATCTCCGGTAGCCTTTCCTCATTCGTGCAGGGGAGGACAACATGGATCATCAGGCTTTCGCCCAGATGCTGGGCAACTACGGGGAGTTTCTCGGAGCGATTGCGGTCGTTGTGACGCTTGTCTACCTAGCAATTCAGGTGCGCCACAGCAAGGTAGCAACGGAAGCGAACACGAAATCACTGAATCTTCAGGCATATCAGACATGGCAGGCCGCAAACCTTCAGATAAACCTGGGACTGTCGAATCCTGCCCAGTCCGAGATCTATATGCGAGGCGCCGGAGATTCGTCAAATCTCACTTTCGAGACTCAGGTTTCCTTCGCACAGATGAACCTGACGATTTTCCAGATGGCTCAATCGGCGGACTATCAATATCGCTCAGGGCTGCTAGATGAGGAGTTGTGGGAAGCTGAAATGAACCGTGCTGCCGGTCTTCTGGCTATTCCAGGTGTTCGGCAATGGTGGGATGCAGGAGGCAAAACTCAGATCACAGGGCGTTTCGCCGAGTCTTTGGAATCGGTTCAGACGACGATGACGTATTGTGTCTGGCACCCGGGACGCGGATTCGTTGGAATCCAAGAACCCGCTAATCTGGCATCAAGATTGGCCGAGCCGTAACCTCGTGCGGACTCCCGGTGTGTCCACTCATGGCACGAACCCGAAAATCGCCGAAGCTGGGATGGATCGTGGTGCCCAGTACACGAGTGAAGCGTTTGGGGACAAGCTGACGAAGCACGGCATCGAGTGCAGCATGAGCAGTACGGGCAACTGCTACGACAACGCGGTAGTGGAGAGCTTCTTCGGCATCCTCAAGCGAGAGCGCGTCAATCGAGTTCGGTATCGGACTCGAGAAGAAGCGAAACGTGACCGGTTCCACTACATCGAGGTCTTCTACAACCGAAAACGTCGCCACGGTTACTGTGGCAACATCAGCCCGGCTGACTTTGAAGCTCGTTCAGCCGGATCTTTCTAAATGGTCCACTAAACCGGGGCACGACGAGGTTTCCAAAAGCAGACACTTAGCGAGTATCCTCAAAACGGCAGATTCCGGCCAACACGAGACATTGGAGTTACGTCAGCGCAAGACGAGCCAGTACTCAAGCATCTCTTCAGTGTGCGGCTCCAGTGCGCGCTTTATCCGAATCTCAAAAGCCTCGCTAAGAACTCCGTCTAGTTCGTTTTCGTTGTAGTAAGCGTAAAAACGATCACCCTGCAACCGTTCCCGTACTTCGGCACCGCCTGGATAGTTGTCCTTGGGAACACGACGCATCTCGACACCCTCACCGATCTTCATGTTCAGATAAAACACGCCGTTCGGTTCGAGAATCCGGCTAGCATCAGATACAAATTGCAAGAATTCCTCTGGCATCAGATGATAGAGGCAACCACTCGCAAAAATCCCTCCGTACCGACTCCCGATGGAGTTCAAATCACGCAGATCCATTTGCCAGAAGTTTCCTGCAGAGGATCTTTTTAAAGCGAACTCCAGCATTCCGGAAGAGAGATCGAACGATTCGACTACGTTGCCGAGTTCACATAGATACTGCGAGTCTCTACCGTCACCGCAGCCTGGGACGAGTACCTTGCGGTTAGGAAGGAGATGGATGAATTGTCGAATGCTGTCTTTTATCCACAAACCAATCTCATCAATGTTAGCGACATCAACCCAATCCGCGGCGAAGCGATCGTAGGTGGCGATCGTCTTTGTCACATGATCGTTCATAGCTGTAAGTCTAATCGATAGGTTGATGACTGTTTCGGGTCGATCGCCCCCCTTCCATTGTGCGGTGCACGAGGCGGGAATGCGCTCAACAAAGGACGCCCAGGAGCGACCCTGAAACCGGGCATTCCCGGCCGGAAGCGGACCTCGAGCTAAGCAAAGCGACCGGAAATTCTGGCCCTTCGACCAGATCGTTCCCGTGATCTGTACCCTCAGTGAAAAAATCGCTGGCGGTCACTCAACTCCTTCGTAAAGTGCCAGGAGCAATTGGTGTGCCGCTGTGGGGTCCGACACCAGTGGCACCACGGCATGCGCGGTTTGTGGTGCAGTATCCGCATCGTAAATTACCTCGCCATCCTTAATGGTGACACGCACCTTGAGCTTGGCAAGATTGTCCGGCTCTACCGTCATCGGGTTGTCAGAAAGGATTACAAGATCGGCACGCTTGCCGCGTTCAATGGTGCCCTTGTCATTCTCCTCAAAATGCTGCCAGGCAGGCCAGATCGTCATCGCTTTCAGGGCCGTCATGACGTCCACGCGTTGGTCGAGGCCGAGGATGTCACCGGAGCGAGTCCGGCGAGTCACGGTGGCGGACAATATACGCATGCTGTCCGGAAATGCGACCGGCGCGTCATGATGCGAGCCAAACATCATGTCGCGCTCCCGGGCCCAACCGGTCGGCGAGATGTTTTGAGCATCCACTGGTCCTACGGTGTGATCCCGGTGCCAGTCCCCCCAGTAATACGTGTGCATGGGAAAGAGCGACAGGAATACGCCGAGTTCCCTATAGCTGTCGACCTGGTCCTTGCGTAGAAATTGGCCGTGAATCAGGACCGGCCGTATGTCGGGTGTGCCGAACTCGGACTGCGCAGCCTCAATGGCTTCAATCAGCATGTCAGAGGCGCCCTCGCCGTTCGCATGCGTGATGATCTGGATGCCCTTCTCATAGCACCAGTTCACCGCTTCCTGCGTTTGCTCCATCGTGATGGCTGAATAGCCGGCATAGTCGGCAGGATAGTCGCCGACCGGATCGTAGTAGGGCTTGTCCCTTAGTGCAGTGAACCCTTGTGGTGAGCCGTCGATGGTCAGTTTACAGCCGCCTACACGGATCCCGTCGGTATATTCCTTTGACACATTCGCGGCGATGTAATCACGGGACTCGAGCACATCCGGGTAAGCAACCACATCGATCGGAATATCGCCATCGGCGGCCAGTGACTTGAGCGCCTCGACGATTCCAGCTGAGGATCGGCCATCCTGCGCCGTCGTATAGCCGTAGCTTGCCCACATCTGGGTGCCTGCCCGCGCGAAGGCCTCAAGGCCCTCTTGCCCGAGTTCGCCAAGCAGGGGAATCACCACGGCAAAGAATGCGTATTCTTCCAGCACACCGTTGGGTTCGCCATTACTGTCCTTGCGAATGACGCCGCCGGGAGGCGCTTCGGTAGACGCTTCGATGCCAGCGAGCTCAAGCGCAGCCGAGTTTGCGACGCCAAGGTGGCCGGACTGGTGAACGATGACGATGGGAATCTCGCCGGAAATTTCATCGAGGTCCTGGCGAGTCGGGTGCCGGACTTCGGCCAGTTGTGCGTTGTCGTACCCGAAACCGATGATCATGTTCGTCCGGTCGACGACATCCGAATTCGCCTCGACCCAGGCGGATAGTGTGGCCTTGAGGCTGGCAATGTCGGTTACCTCCCCATCGGGTGGTGCGAGAAGATTTGCCGAGAGCGCCTGCAATCCGCCCATTACCACATGACCGTGGCTATCCACAAAACCCGGAACCATGGCACGACCGTAGAGGTTGAAAGATTCCGTGCTCTCGCCTTCGAAGGCCTTCACCTCGTCAATCGGTCCCACAGAGAGAATGCGGCCGTCTTTTACAGCGACAGCCTCAACGGTCGGCTGCGCATCATCCATCGTCAGAATTGGGCCGCCATGATAGATCGTATCGGCGGCGACTTTTCCAGGCGAATCAGCCTCCTCAGGGAGCGCGGCTTCCTCCCGTCCGCAGCCTACAATTAGCAGCGTGGCAAAGAGAACAACACACCAGTTTTTCATGCGAGTTTCCTCGTATCGGTATCGACAAGCAGGCGCGCCAGACCTCCCATCGGGTATGGTTTTCTTTTCATGATTTTGCTTTCCTGGATAGTGTAATCCCTCCGCAGCGTGGCATAGGCAACCTATCAGGACTTTTGGTAGCTACCGGAACCGCCTCCTCCCCAGGTTACAAACACTCAAAGGCGTATGACCGTTAAGGGTCGAACCTGGAAATCCCGATGTGCGCTGCACGAGGCAGGAATGCGCTCAACAACGGACGTCTAGGAACGGCCCTGAAAACTGGCATTCCTGGCCAATTGC
>JASFLG010000131.1:0-9095 GCA_050118205.1 Pseudomonadales bacterium | reverse complement strand
TCTAAGGTCAGCACGCTGCTCGCCATGCCCGCGGCGGACGGGCTGTTTGACAAAGCCATCGTGCAGAGCGGTCCGGGGCTGACCGCAGTACCGGCGTCGGCTGCCACCAGGAATGCCAAGGCCGTGCTCGCCGAGCTCGGCATCGAAGGGTCGGACATGACCGCGCTGACGAGCCTGTCCACGGAGACGATCATGGCGGCGTATGACGCAGCGCAGGCCAACGCCGGTGGCGGTTTCGGTCTCAGGCTGGCGCCGGTCGTGGATGACCGCCACCTGAGGCGTCATCCCTTCACGCCTGATGCGCCGGCCCAGTCGAAGGACATACCGCTGATGATCGGCTTCAACAAGGACGAGTGGACCATTTTCAATACCGCCGAGCCCTGGTTCGGGCAGCTCACCGAAGAGGACCTGCCGGAGAAGGCAGCATCCGTGGTCGGCGGCAAGGCGGATCGGCTGCTCGCGGCTGAGCGGGCGCACCACCCCGGCTATACGCCGACCTATCTCTACAACGTGCTCATGAGCGATGCGCGGATGCTGATCGGCTCCACTACCCTGGCCGAGCGCAAGGCGGCGCAGCATGGCGCGCCCGTGTTCCTCTACTACCTCACCTGGGAAACACCGGTCGGGGGCGGCATCTTCAAGACGCCACACACGCTGGACATCCCCTTCATGTTCGACAACGTGGATCGGGCCGTCGCGCTCACCGGGGACGGGCCGGAGGCGCGCTCGCTCGAGAATCAGATGTCGAGCGCCTGGATTGCGTTCGCCAGGACCGGAGACCCGAACAACGCGGCACTTCCGCAATGGCCGTCGTACGACGCAGAGTCGCGAGCCACCATGCTCTTCGACGCGCCGCCCCACGTGGTCGACGATCCCAAGGGCGACGTCCGCGCCATTCTCGCGGAGTAGACGCCGGCTGCATTTTTCAACGGACTCCTGTGCTAGAGCCCCCACACCAGCACGATCATCGGCACCCCGACGAGCACGACCAGAATCTCCAGCGGCAGGCCCATCCGCCAGTAGTCGCCGAAGCGGTAGCCGCCGGGGCCCATGATGATGATGTTGTTCTTGTGACCGATGGGTGTGAGAAAGGCGCAGGACGCGGCGACCGCGACACCCATCAGAAAGGCGTCCGGGTTGACTTGCAGCCGCTCGGCCACGGCAATGGCGATAGGCGCCGCCACCAGGGCGGTGGCGACGTTGTTGAGCACGTCGGAGAGGGTCATGGTGATCACCATCAGGATGACGAGCACGGCGACAGGCGGTAGGCCTTCCGTGAGACCGACCAGCGCGCCCGCGATGAGCTCGCTTCCGCCGCTCGCTTCGAGCGCCGCGCCGATCGGAATCATGGCCCCGAGCAGCACGATCACCGACCACTCGATGGAGTCGTACACCTGGTTGAGCGGCACGATGTTGCGCACCACGTACACGACGACGGTTGCGGCCAGAGCCAGCGGCAGGTAGATCCAGCCGAAGCTTGCGGCGATGATGGCGGCGGCAAAGACGCCGATGGCCGTCCACGCCTGGCTTCGCTGGGTGACCTCGAGCCCCCGCTCGGCCAGGGGTAGACAGCCTAGCCAGTCCACCACGTCCGGCAGCTGCTCGTCGGGTCCGAGCAGCAGCAGAATGTCGCCGGAGCGGATGGTTGCCTGCCGCACGCGCTCGCGGATGCGCGTGCCGCGTCGGGAGATGCCGAGCAGGGTGACCCCGTGCCGGTACAGCAGACGCACGTCCATGGCGGAGCGCCCGGCAATGGTGGCGCCGTCCGGCACCACGACCTCGGCCATTGTCATGGTGCCTGCGCCAATACCCTTTTCCTCGTCCTTTTTGGTATCCGTGAAGGTAAATCCCGCAGCCCCGATGAACTGGTCGATGGCCTCGGGCCCCCCTTCGACGATGACCAGGTCGCTCTTCCGGATCGTCTCGTTGCGCGCCAGCCCGGGCAGGCGTCGTCCGCGCCGCACGAGGCCGACGACGCTGATGCCGTACTCGTCGGCCAGCGGATCGAGCTCCTTCAAGGACTTGTCGATCATCTTGGACGATTCCGAGACACGCACCTCTGCCAGGTACTCGTCCAGGTCCTCGAGCTCCCGGCCCGAGTCGTGCTGGCGCCGCTCCAGGGGAATCAGGCGACGACCGATCAGGACCACGAAGACGATGCCGACCAGGGCAACCACGATGCCCACCGGGGTGAAATCGAACATGGTGAACGGTGCGCCCAGGGCATCCTCACGGAAGGTGGCGATGACGATGTTCGGCGGCGTGCCGATCAGGGTCACCATGCCGCCGAGAATGGACGCAAAAGACAGGGGCATGAGCGTCTCCGCCGGGCTGCGCTTCGCACGTCGCGCGGCCTGCAGGTCCAGAGGCATGAGCAGGGCGAGCGCGGCGACGTTGTTCATCAGGCTGGAGAGGGTCGCGGAGATGGCGGCCATGACGCCGACGTGGGCGGCCGGACCTCGGGAAGCATCGAGCACCCGGTAGGCGAGCAGCTCGATCGCGCCGGAGCGCGACAGACCGCGGCTGACGATGAGCACCAGGGCAATGATGGCGACCGCAGGGTGCCCGAAGCCCGAGAAGACCTGCTCCGCCGGGACGAGCCCGAGCAGGTAGGCCGCCACCAGACCCCCGAACGCCACCAGATCGTAGCGGTAGCGTCCCCACACCAGCAGGATCAGGATGACGGCCAGCAGCGCGAACAGCAGGATCTGGTCAGCGGTCAAGGAAGCCTCGCGCGGTGGGGGCCGGTCGCATCAATTGCCGTCGCGGGACGCGGCCAGACGGAGGTTGCGTCGCTCGATGTGGCGGCGCATGCGCGCCTGCCGCTCGCGGGTGAGTGGGTACTTCCACAACAGCGGCAGCGCCACGCAGGCGATTCCCGCAGGGATGATGCTGTACAGACACGCCAGGGCCAGCTTTGCGGTCTCCGTGTTCGCCGCGGAGCCCGGATCGAAGCCGAACCAGGCGGCCGCGTTGGTGGCCAGGAACACGCCGAGGGCCACCGCCGCCTTGTTGACCATGCCCCAGATGGAAAAGTAGAGGCCTGTGCGCTGCTCCCGCGTTCGCAGCGTGTCCAGGTCGACCACGTCTGCCGCCATGGAGGCGGGCAGAAAGATCAGCGCGCCGACGGCAGAGCCCTTCAGCATCATGATCAGGAAGAAAAGCCAGTAGCTGCCGGGGCCGAGCAGGGGGATGAACGAGCTCCACAGGGACAGCCAGAGAATGCTGACCACCACCGTCTTGTGCTTACCGAGGCGCCGGGAGATGCCGAGCCAGATGGGAATGGCCAGGCTGCTCGACAGGTAGTAGGCGAGTATGAACAGGGCATAGCGCTCGAAGGGCTCCTGCAGGACCGAGGCGACAAAGAACAGTGACAGCGAAGCGGTCATGCTCACACCGATGACCAGGAACAGAAAGGAGATCACCAGGCGGCGGTACGGTCCGTTGGCCCAGACGATCCGCAGGCCGCGCCGCCACGGGATGCGCGCAACCGGTTCCGACCTCGGGGGCAGCTCACGCACGAAGATCAGGGCCGGGAGCGTGAGCAGTGGCATGGCGACCACCACCACCGCCGCGACGGCGAGCAGCGCGTTGGCAGGCCCCGGACGATCGAGAATCATCGACATGGCCAGGGGCAGCACCAGCGCCATCAGCGTGCCGGCATAGCCGACTGCCTCGCGCCAGCCGGTGACCTTGGATCGCTCGTCATAGTCGGGCGAGAGCTCCGCACCCCAGGCGCGATATGGCAGGTCCACCAGGGTGAAGCCGAGATAGAGCAGGCTGATCCAGACGAACAGATAGAGATTGCCTACTGCAGCTCCACCCATGAGCCCCCAGAGGGTCTGCGCGAAGCTGCTCTCCGGCACGAACAGCATCCACAGGGACAGAACCTTCAGCGGCATGCCGATGATCATCCAGGGCTTGCGTCGCCCGATGCGGGTCCGCCATCGGTCCGAGGCGATGCCGATTGCCGGATCCGTGACCACGTCCGTGAGCCGTGAAAGGGCGATCAGGCTGCCGACCACGGCCAGGGACAGTCCCAGGCTCTGGGAGTAGAACGCCGGGATGTAGAGCGCGATGGGCAGACCGACGATGGACGTGGGCAGGTTCACCAGCCCGTAGAGCGCCATGCGAGTTCTGCCGATGCCCTCCATCGGTGGGGCGGCGGCGTCTGGCACGGTCAGGCGCCAGGCTCCGCGTTCAGTCGTGCCACTTCGGCCATCACCCGCACGGCCTGCTCGTCACCGGTGATGGTGAGCCCGGTGATCCCGCAGTCCTCCCAGTCCCGGAAGCGTTTCTGGATGCGCGCCTTGTCACCGACCAGCGAGCCTTCGTCTACGAACTCGTCCGGGACGGCGGCGATGGCCTCGGCCTTGCGCTTGGCCAGATACAGCTCCTGAATGCGCTCCGCCGCGTCGCCATAGCCGCGCCTGATCATCATCTCTTTGTGGAAGTTCTTGTTCTTGTGGCCCATTCCGCCCACGTAGAGGGCGATGCCCGGCTTCTGCTTGTCGAGCGCCGAGGCGACATCGTCGGTGACCACGACCGTGGTCATGCCCTGGCGTTCGAAGCTGGAGGAATCCTTTCCGGCCTTCTCGAGGCCCTCGGCGATCCAGGGTGCGTAGGTCGCGTAGTTCTCCGGAACGAGACCGAGCGGGAGCCAGCCGTCGGCGATCTCCGCCGTCAGCCGCACGGTGGACTCCATGCCGGTGCCGAGCCAGATCGGGATGTCCGGGTTCATGTGCAGGATGGATTTGAGCGGTTTGCCCACCCCCATGGCGCCGGGTCCCGTATAGGGGAGTGAGATCTCGCGCCCCTCGTGCACCACCGGCTCCTCCCGGCGCAGGATCTTGCGCATGATGGTCACATAGTCGCGGATACGGTAGTAGGGACGGCCCCAGGGCTGGCCGTACCAGCCTTCCACGATCTGCGGACCCGATACGCCGATCCCGCAGATGACCCGGTTTCCTCCGGCCAGAGCGTCGATGGTGGCTATGGTCATGGCGGCATTGGCGGGCGTCCGGCCTGCGAGCTGGATTACCGCGGTGCCCAGTCGAATGCGCTCCGTTTTCGCGGCCAGATAGGCCAGCGGCGAGAGCGCGTCGGACCCGTAGGCCTCAGCGGTCCAGACCGAGTCGTAGCCCAGCCGCTCGGCGAGCTGCACCTTCTCGACCGGGACCTTGAGCTCGCCACCCGAGTAACCAAGCATCAGACCGAGTTTCATCTTCTACCGTCCCCCCGAAATTTGGCTCGAACCCTCGATCCTGTCCTGCTGCCGACCCGACTGCAAGGGTTGACGGCCCGCGGCGCAGCTGACCCTGTTACCATCCCGGCTTTTTCAGGGAGAACGCCGTGACGGAAGATGCTTACGGCTTCGCGCTCAGCACCGCGAGCGATGCTGCTGCGGAGGCCTTCCGACTCGCCGCCGATCGGCTGCTGACCGGGACGGGCGATCCCCTTGCCGCGGCCGAAGCGGCGGTGGGTGCCGATGCCGGCTTCGCGATGGCGCACTCGGTAAGTGCCAGTGCGCTGCTGCTCAAGGGCCGGATCCGGGAGGCTCGCGAATCAGCGGAACGCGCCATGCACCTTGCCGAGCGGGCGCCCGTTGGCGGGGTAACCCGGCGGGAGCGTCAGCACGCCGCGATCGTGGTCGACGTAGCGCATGGTCGTCGTGACCAGGCGCTGGCCAAGGTCCGGGAGCACGCGACCGAGTTTCCGCGCGATGCGCTTGCCATCGATCCGGCGGCGGGCGTCTTTGGATTGATCGGTTTCAGCGGCCGCCAGGATCGGGAGGCGGAGCAGCTCGCGCTGCTGGCGCCCCTGGCGCCCCACTATGGGGACGACTGGTGGTATCAGCACGTGCTCGGGTTTGCGCTCCTCGAAAACGACGCTGTGGAACGTGCGCTGCCGCTCGTCGAGTCTGCCGTTCATCAGCGGCCGGACAGCGGCCATGCCGCTCATACGTTCGTGCACGGCCTGTTCGAGGCCGGCGCCTTCGATGCGGGCGCCCGGGAGCGTGCGATGACGTGGCTCGACGAGTGGCTGCCCGGCTACGCGCCGGACGGGGTCCTGTATTGTCACCTCTGGTGGCATCTGGCGCTGTTCCACCTGCTCAGGCGGGACTTCGATGCCGTGTGGCGTATCTACGACCGCCACTGCCAGAGCGGGCAGTCGGCGAGCCCCACCATCAACGTGTTCACGGACGGCGTCTCACTGGCCTGGCGCTGCCTGGTTGCCGGTGGCGCACCTTCCCGGGAGCGTCTCGAGACGCTGAAGGCACTCGGAGAGGAGAGCTTCCCCAGGCCCGGCATCTTCGTTGACGTGCATCGCGCCATGGTGCTGGCGGCGCTTGGCGACGAGGCGGCATTGGCCGAGTACCGTGCCGAGTGCGAAGCGGCGCTGGCCGCCGGGCGTCTGGCGGCCGGCGACGTGGTGCTGAAGCTGCTCGATGGGTTCGCCGCCTATGCGGCCGGTGACTTTGTCCGGGCCCTGGACGTTCTCAGCGACGCGGCCCCGCAGGTGGTGCGGATCGGCGGCAGCCGCGCTCAGCGGCGGTTCGTGAGCGAGACTCTGGAATCCGCCAGACGTCGTGCGGGCTGATCCGCACGAATCGGATGGTGAGGCAGTAAGTGGATGAGCCGGACAGCTGCGCGAGCCGTCTGCTGCCGATGCCTTGTTGTCTCTCGGTCGAGCTCAGGATATGGCTGAACAGAATCGCCTGAAGTGTTCGGGCCGACGGGTCTGACGCTTTTCCACTGACAACAAGCGTGAAGGAACGGCGATTCTGATCGCTTCGACGTCGACTACCTGCTGTTCCAGATTTATCGGTCTGGCGCTACGATCTGAAACACCAGTACCGCGCCGATTGCCATGTCGCGTTCGGTAGTGGTCCGCACGGGAATGGTTGACTCAAGGATGGGGAGATGAAATGGAAAACGCAATTACCCAGTTCGAAAGGGTGAGAATCGAGATGGAAGCCGTCGTTCCGATCATTCGCGAATTCGAGAATGCCTTCGGAAAAGAAGCGGTTCGTCGAGTCCTCGAGGCACGAATCGCAGGAAACCTGGAAAGAGCACGGAACAACGAAGCGTACCTGGGCCGGGAGCCGGACTTCGAGAAGGCCAGAGAGGGTATCGAGTTCTACTCGGCGGGCGGGGCGCTCCAGTATGACGTCATCGCCTGTGACAAGGATACGCTTCAGTTCAATGTGACCGACTGTGAGTACGCGAAGATGATGCGCGAGCTGGATGCAACGGACCTCGGTCATCTATTCGTATGTCAGGGAGACTTTGCGGGTGCGTATCGTTCGGGAATGGAGCTCACTCGCACTCAGACCAGAATGCAGGGACATCCATACTGCGACTTCCGCTACCATCGAAGGAGCCGAAGTCGGGCGTCGTCGGAGGCGCAGCGATGATCAGGATGGACGGAAGCTCGAATCCGGAGCTTCATGAGTATCTGAAGACCACGGGAGGATGATCATGTCCGGCTACGAAACCATCATCTACGAGGTAGCAGGAAACCGCGCCACCATCACGCTGAACCGGCCGGAGCGGCTGAACGGGATCACCAACACGATGATGCGCGAGCTTTACGACTGCGTGAAGCGGGCCGCGGCGGAGCCGGACGTTCGGGTGGTGAAGCTGACCGGCGCGGGCAAGGGATTCTGTCCCGGGGCGGATCTGAAGGCGTTCGGCGGCGGCGAGAAGCAGGAAGCGAACCGCCCGGAGTATTTCCACATCACGTCCATCCTGCACGAGATGCCGAAGGTCACCGTCGCCGCCATCAACGGCGCCTGTGCCGGGGCGGGATTCGGCTGGGCGTGCGCGTGTGACCTGCGTTACGCCAGCGAGACCGCCACATTCAACACGGCCTTTCTCGACGTGGCGATTTCCGGCGACATGGCAGGGCCGTGGCTGTTGCCGAGGATCATCGGCGCAACCCGGGCCCGGGAGCTGTTCTTCCTGCCTGGAAAGTTCAGTGCCGAGGAAGCGTTGCGCATGGGTCTGGTGGGCGCTCTGTTCCCCACCGAATCCTTCGCGGCCGAGGTGGACGCCATCGTCGATCGGATCGCCGGCGCCGCGCCCCTCGCGGTGGGCGAGATGAAGAAGAACTTCGTCAGCGCCGAGAGCATGTCCCTTCGGGAATACATCGAGCTGGAGACGGAGCGCCACGGCCGCACCGGCGCCAGCGCCGACACCCAGGAAGCGTTCAAGGCGTTCGTGGAGAAGCGCAAACCGATCTTCCGCGGCCGCTGACCGATCGAAGGGCGACAACGGCGGACGGATCGTTTAGCCTCGCCGCCCATGTCGCGGCACCTGGCCCTCCCGAAATGGCCGACGCTCAATCTCGAGCGTGAGCTCGGCGGCGCGGTCTGCGGGGTCGACGAGGCGGGCTACGCGCCGCTTGCCGGCCCGGTCGTCGCCGCCGCCGTCATCCTGCCTGCCGGCCCGAAGCCGCGTCAGCTACGCGGCCTCACGGACTCGAAGCTCGTCCCGGCACCGGAGCGGGAGCGGTTCTACGGGATCATCCGCCGCATCGCCCACGTGGGCGTGGGCATGGCAACGGTCGACGAGATCGACCGGCTGAACATCTTCCATGCGGACATGCTGGCCATGCAGCGCGCGGTCGAGAATCTCGGAGTGACGCCGGACACCGCACTGGTCGACGGCCGCGCCGCGCCAGTGCTCCCATGTACCGTGAAGACCCTGGTGAAGGGCGACCGGCGCTCTCTGTCCATTGCTGCCGCCTCCATCATTGCGAAGGTGGTGCGCGATCGGCTGATGCGCGAGCTCGGCGCGGGCTTTCCGGGCTACGGCTGGGAGCGCAACGCCGGCTATGGCGCCCCCGAGCATTACCTCGGCCTGCTGCGCCAGGGTCCCACGGTGCACCACCGGCGCAGCTTCGCGCCGCTGAGCACGCTGTTCGGCCCGGCCGGCCCGCCGCTGCCCGGTTTCCGTTTCGAGCCGCTGCGGGAGGCGCCCGACATCGAGGGTCTGCTGCTGCTCGAGCTGCGCCACGACCTGCACGCGGTGTTCGACGGCGCCCTTCGTCATATCGGCCAGCTCAGAAATCTGCGGGGTCACTGGACCTTT
>JASFLG010000130.1:0-9192 GCA_050118205.1 Pseudomonadales bacterium | reverse complement strand
TCAGGCGGTGGTCGGTCTCCACCAGATCCGCGAGGCCCGCCTCGAGAATCGGCACGATGGAGTCGTCACGTGCCTCGCGGCCGAACGGATCCTCCTCGTTTTTCCAGAAATCCCACTCCTCGCGGCCGAACAGATACCGGGCGTTGGGAAATGTGGGTACCCAACGGTCGCCGTCCAGACGCGTGTTCCAACCCACGTGGTCGACGTGCAGGTGCGTGCACATCACGACGTCGACGGCTTCAGCCGGAGCGCCACGGGCAGCGAGCTGCTCCAGGAAGTCGCTCTGGCGCCGGTTCCACTCGGGCATGTCGCGCGGCTTGTCGTTGCCGATGCAGGTGTCCACGACGATGCGCGCGCCTTCCGACTCGATGAAGAAGGTGTGGATGCTCAGCGGCACCTGGCTGTCGTCGTGCATGAAGTGCGGCTTCAGCCAGCCGCCCATCGGCTCGAGGTTCTCCGGCGTCGCGTCCGGGATCAGCATGGTTGGCGGAATGGTCATCACCATCTCGACCACCCGGCTCACGGTAACGTCGCCGACCTTCCAGGTTTCCATCACGCGCCCTCCCCTCCTGCGATGACGGACACGTTAGCAGAGAGCGCGGCCCGGATACTACCTGCGCCGCTGGCGCCGGCTTGGCCTCCTTCGCCGATCACGCCGATCGCCGTGCGCCGGCGACTGGCATGGGATAGCATCCCACTGCAACAGATACTCAACGGCATCGGGAGAGAAGTGCAGATGAAATCGAGATACCTTGCGCCGCTTGCAGGCATCACGCTGCTGACGCTGGCTGCCTGCGGTGAGCAGACCGCGCCCACGGCGGCGGCCCCTCCGGTGGAGCAGACCACCGAGGAGGGCGGCGGCGAGATCGGCCTGCCCGAGTTGCCCACCCAATGGATCAATACCCGGCCGATCGGTGACGGACGCGGTCCGGTGACCGACGCAGACCTCGAGATCGGCACGGACGACGCTTCCCGCTGGCTGCTCTATGGCGGCGACTACGCCAACCATCGCTTCAGCCCGGTCAAGACGCTGAATCCGGAAACCGCGCCGGACCTGCAGGTCGCCTGGGCATTCCCCACGGGCACCCTCGGCCAGTTCGAGGTTTCACCCGTGGTCTATGACGGCATCATGTATGTCAGCTCCTCCTACAACCGCCTGTTCGCACTCGACGCACGCACGGGCGAGCTGTACTGGCGCTACGACCGCGTCCTGCCCGAGGATCTCCGGCTGTGCTGCGGGCCGATGAACCGCGGCGTCGGCATCCATGGTGACACGGTCCTCATGGCCACCCTGGACGCACACCTGATGGCCTTCAACCGGTTGTCCGGCGAGATTCTCTGGGACGTCGAGGTCGCCGACTACGAGAAAGGCTTCAGCACCACCTCCGCGCCGTTCGTCCTGAAGAACATGGCGATCATCGGCGTAGCCGGTGGCGAGTACGGCGTCCGGGGATTTTTCGACGCCTACGACATCGACACGGGGAAGCGCCTGTGGCGGCACTACACGGTTCCTGCAGCCGGCGAGCCCGGCAGCGAGACCTGGGAGGGCACCTCCTACGAGACCGGCGGCTCGCCCGCCTGGACCAGCGGCGCCTACGACCCGGAAACGGATACCCTCTTCTGGACCACGGGCAACCCGAGCCCCGACTGGAACGGCGAAGACCGCGAAGGCGACAACCTGTTCTCGGACAGCCTCCTGGCAGTGGATCCGAAGACGGGTGAGCAGAAGTGGTACTTCCAGTTCACACCCCATGACGTCTGGGACTACGACGGCAACACGCAGCTGTTCCTCGTCGACATCGAACGGGACGGCCAGCCCGTGAAGGCGGTTGTTCAGGCCAACCGCAACGGCTTCTTCTACATCCTCGACCGCACGACCGGGGCGTTCATCAGTGCCTCTCCGTACCTGGAGCAGGTCAACTGGGCGACCATCGACGGTGCCGGCCGACCGGTGGTCAGTCCGAGCGCCGAGCCCCTGGAGAATCCCGAGGCCCGCGTGTGCCCCGGCAACATGGGTGGCATGAACGGCGCCTGGAGCGGGGCGTTCGATCCCCGTCTGGGGCTGGTCTTCATCCCGGCCATCGAAAGCTGCCAGATGTACCAGAAGGGCATCTCCGTGCACATGGAGGGCCAGGAGTATCTGGGTGGCATGCCGCTGACGACGGACGTGGACAACGATGCCGACTACGGCCACATCTCGGCCATCGACGCCGCCACCGGCGAGGTTCGCTGGCGCTTCCACGACCATGACCCCATGGCGGCAGGCGTGGTGGCAACCGCCGGCGGCGTGATGATCTCCGGCACCCAGGACGGTCACGCGATTGCCCTGGATTCGGCCACCGGCGAGCTGCTCTGGAAGTTCCGCGTCGGCGGCGGTGTACGCAGCCAGCCCATCGTCTTCGAGCTGGATGGGCAGCCGTATGTCGCCATCGGCGCCGGTAACTGGGCCACCATTGCCGCTTTTCAGGGTGGCAGCACCAACATCCCGGAAGGTGGCAATCTGTTCGTGTTCCGCCTGGGAGCCGGCTCCTGAAGGGACAAACGGCTGCGTTTGGGAGGCTGGTCGTCGCGCTGGCGATCGCGGGCATCCTGACCGGATGCTCGCAGCCACCACCCAGCGTGGCCTATCTCAAGGACCCGGCAGCGCTCAAGCGAGGCAAGGGTCTGTTCGTCGGCAGCTGCGGCGCCTACTGCCACAGCGTCAGCAAGGACGCACGCGACGCACCGTATCTCTTCGACTGCGTGTGGCTGCACGGCGGATCAGACGAGGCAATCTTCAGGACCATCTCGAACGGCGTGCCGAACACGCGCATGGTGGGCTTTGCCGGAAAGATGCCCGAGGGCGATGACGACATCTGGAAGATCGTCGCCTATCTGCACTCGGCCCGGGAACCCTGCGAGTAACGAACGGCAGGCGTCCCGCAGCGTCCGGCATGCTGAACTCCGGCCATGGTCGGCTCAGCAATCTCCGTTGCACATGCAGGCGAGGCTATTTGACGCGCATGTCATTGCTGACCGATTTCACACCCTGCACGTTTGCGGCGAGCTTCATCGCCTGAGTCATCGCGTCCTTCGACGTCACAAAGCCGCTCAGCTGGACCACGCCCTTGAACGTCTCCACGTTGACCTCGGTTGCTTTGACCACCGAGTCGTCGACGAGGGCCGCTTTCACCTTAGTGGTGATCCAGGCGTCATCGAAATACTCGCCGGTACTTTCCTTGACGGGGCTGCCGGCGCAGCCCAGGACGGATACCAGTAGCAGAACCAGAACTGGATAGTAGAACGTTTTCGTTGATTTCATTGTGGCGGTCTCTTCGTCGCGGATTAAGGATCAGCCGAAGTCGGCGGCGCCGGCAACCGGTAAACCAAAGGGCGCCCGGAAACCGAAACCTTCCGCGGAGACGCAGAAGAAGAGCGGATAGGGACGTTCCGCCAGCTGGGGCAAGGACGCCCCACTTCCGATAGTGAGGAGGAGAGGCCAGTGCCGTTCCCGGCCGGTGGGACTTCCGGTCTCACCGACGACGGATAACCAGTAGTCCCGCTACCGCCGCCACGGCCCCGAACACGAAGTACCATGTCGTCGAGTCAGTAAAGCGGCCCGTAAACGTTTCATGTACCTGCTCGCCTAGGCTTTGAGAGGCCTGGTATCCGAAGTAGAGCAGAAAGACGGCTGCTGCGAGGAGAACGATCCCCAGTATCCTGTTTGTGCTCATCATGCTGGGCCTGTGTGCGTCCGACTGTGAACATACGAACACATCCGCACGGATCCATCTGTGCGCTAGGGAACGGACGGACGCCGGCGAGCCGCACCGGGTCGCCGGCGCCAACGGCGTAGTGACGGTCCGCGCGCCACCATACCCATCGGACGCCCGGAAGAAGCGCGAGTGCGCGTGCGTGTGTCAGCGCACCGACGGAATATTCCAGGAACGTTTAGCATCTCTTCGTCGTGTGGGATCCCATGCACGCGGTCCGCATCGGCAATGCCCGAACAGCAACTGAGAGATACAGATGAACAAACCAACCATCCCCAGCATTGACGCCATCACGGGTAAATGGAAGCAGCACGTGGGTGCCGCCAAGTTGGCCTGGGGCAAGTTCACCGAAGATGAACTCCTGAAAATGGAAGGTCGCCAGGAAAAGCTGGCCGGAGCGGTGCAGGAACGTTACGCGATCACTCGTGACGAAGCTGACAAGCAGGTCAAAGAATTTTTCGAAAAGCTCGCGCCGTAGTCGATTTCGATTGCGCCGTGGATTGTCGCAGCGTCATGATCACCATCGGCAAACAAACTGGTTAGGAGTCGCTACTGTGCTCGAAACAATCGCCGTCGTATTGATCGTCCTATGGGCCCTTGGGCTGGTTACCTCAGTATCCATGGGCGGATTCATCCACATTCTGCTGGTGCTCGCGGTGATCGTGATCGCGGTCAGGCTGATCCAGGGCCGGAGAATCTAGACCACATTCGCCCGTCTCCCGATCGGATCCGGCCCACCTCGCTCGCAGCGGCGCCGCCTCAGGCGGATTCCCGCCGCTCGACGGTGCTGGTCCGGCGCTCACCACCATCGTAGACGAACTCTTCGCTACCCAGATCGATGTTGGGGATCTCGACCCGCTCGGCCCAGTAGTCCTGGTTGTGCCGCCATTCCGGCTTGGTGCCGCGCTGGGGCAGCTTGTCCAGATCGCGCATCAGGTAGTTCGGATTGAAGTTGTCCTCCTCGATCCAGGGGAGAATCTCCATATCCTTGTCTTCCTCGCGCAGAGCCACCTCCACCCGCTTCGCGCCGATCCCGTCCATGTGGTTGAGCAGCTTGCAGACGAAGTCACCGAGCATGTCCACCCGCAGGGTCCAGCTGGCGCGGAAGTAACCGAAGACCCAGACCAGGTTGGGCACGCCGGTGAACATCATGCCGCGGTAGTTGACGGTGTCGTGCCAGTCCACGACCTTGCCATCCACATCGAACGGAATGCCGCCCATGACCGAAAGACGGAAACCCGTGGCGGCAACGATGATGTCCGCCTCGATCTCCTCGCCCGAGCTGGTGCGCACGCCCTTCTCGGTGAAGGTGTCTATGGTGTCTGTGACGACGGTCAGCTTGCCCTCGACCGCGGCCTTGAAGACGTCGCCTTCCGGACAGAAGGCCAGGCGCTGCTGCCACACCCGGTACTTCGGAGTGAAGTGCGGCTCGAACTCGAAGTCTTCGCCCGCATACTGCCGGATCAGCGCCTTCAGCTCCTCGAAAACGGCGTCCGGCTCGGTGAGGCAGCGCTTCGTCATCGCGTCCTGGTCGTGCATGATCTGAGCGCGGACCACGCGGTGAATGGTCGGCTCGTCGATGCCGATCTCGCGCAGACGGTCGGCCAGCTCGTTCTTGTTCTCGCTGCAGAAAAAGTAGGTGGGCGAGCGCTGCAGCATGGTCACGTGCTCGGCCTTCTCGGCGA
This sequence comes from Pseudomonadales bacterium, assembly GCA_050118205.1. Classification (GTDB taxonomy): domain Bacteria; phylum Pseudomonadota; class Gammaproteobacteria; order Pseudomonadales; family Azotimanducaceae; genus SZUA-309. The sequence goes on along the minus strand of JASFLG010000130.1, from coordinate 3,755 downwards.
AGGCGGGAATCACGGTTGCTGCGGTCGCGCCGGAACCGATGACCAGTATGCGTTTCCCCGTGTAGTCGATCTCCGGATCCCAGAGCTGGGCGTGGATGAACTGACCTTTGTAGCTCTCCATGCCCGGCCAGTCGGGGATGTAGGGCTTCTCGTGGTTGTAGTAACCCTGACACATCCACAGGAAGTTGCAGGTGAACGTGACGGCAGCGCCGTCGGAATTCCGGGTGGCGTTGACCGTCCAGAGGTTGTCACTGCTCGACCAGCTGCAGCCCGTGATGCGATGGCCGTAGCGGATGTGCTCATCGATCCCGTTTTCCTCGATCACCTCGCCCATGTACTTGAGGATCTCCTCGGCGCTGGCAATGGGCGCGCCGACCCATGGCTTGAAGCGGTAGCCGAACGTGTAGAGATCGGAGTCGGAGCGCACACCGGGATACTTGTGCGTCTCCCACGTGCCGCCGAAGGTGTCCTTCATCTCCAGGATCACGTAGCTCTTGCCCGGACACTGCTCCTGCAGGTGATAAGCTGAGCCGATCCCGGAAATGCCGGCACCGACGATCAGCACATCGAAATGGCTGGCCGTGTCGCTCTTTGTCTGAACCTGTGCTGCTGCTACCACTGTGATCCTCCGCTCATCCTTCTGTACCTTCCGTTCCATGCGGCTCGGGGTGAACCTCAACGCAACATTTACGAGGCGATGCACATCCGGAACCTTGATTGCGATCAAGTTTGCCTCGATCCGGCACCGCATGACCACTACGGGCATTCCCGTAATCCGGGCGCGCGACCCCGTGGGTCCGTCCGCGTAAGATGGGCGCACCCATGCTCCGACTCGCGCTCTCAGCACTGCTCCTCGGCACGCTCGCCGCTCGGGGGTGGGCCGCGGAACCGGCGCCCCTGCCGGGCTGGCAGGACGTAGTGGCTGCCACACCCTACTGGGAGAGCAAGGGCGCGTACGCGAACCTCACCACCATCCGGCGCTGGGTGCTGACGGGCAGCGGCTATTGCGAGGAGCCGGGGCGTCACATTCTCTTCGACCGGCGCATGCGCTTCCTCGGCTACCTGACCGATCCCGGCGACCGGGCGGCCAATCAGGACCGGATCAACGCGGAGCGCCGACGCCTTGCAAGGGCCGGCCGGGTCGGCGCGTGGGTCGCCGGTGCGGAGGGGCGGAGTGGCTACCCGTTCGTGCTCAGCTGCGATCAGCCCGATGCGTACCTGCCAGTGCTGGTGGGACGCTATTTCGGCAATGATCCCGACGCCCGGCTGTGGGGCACCTGGGATGGCCTGCGGATCGGCACGGAGGCGGCGCCCGTCTCCCTCGATCAGGCGATCCGCGAGGTGTACCGCCAGCGGCGCGCCGAGCAGAGAATCGACCTGCCGGAGAGCGTCCTCAGCACGCTGGCGGGCAAGGTCATCATCGAGAGCGGTGGCGTGAAGGAAGCGGCGTCCGCGGCCGGAGCTGTGGGCATCATGCAGCTCTCTCCGGCCGGCCTCTCGGATTGCCGGCTCGAGGCGAAGTTTCAGCTGCACCGCCTGGCGCAGATCGACTGCGCTCTGTACCTTCTGGATCAGAATCACCGCAACCTGGGCCCGGTGTTCGACCGCCGTTTCGGGAACCTGCCCGCGCAGAAGGCCGAAAACCTGTATCGAATGCTGCTGGTCCAGTCGTATCACACCGGTATCGGTCGGGTGATATCGCTGCTCGACGACCCGTCTCTGAACGGCCCGGCCAGATACTTCGCAGCGCATGCCGACCGCTTCAGCGCCGGTGACATCGCCCTCGGCATGGTGTTCCACAACCTCGGCCGGGACGAACTGGGATTCGCGGCCCTGTACTACGTCGCCGACGTCGCGGTTGCCGCCGCGGCGGTCTGCGAGCGCGAGCGCAAGGGGGACCTTCCGGGCTGCGACCGGTATAACTAGCGTAGCGGCCTGCCGCGATTCAGACAGACAAAAGGGGGGAGAAAAGCTTCATGACGGATCAGACCGCGCCGGCGACGCCGGGCCTCGACAGCACCATGCCGGGCGTCAATCCGGTCACGCCGGGTTATCGCCGCTATGCGCTGGGTCTGTTGTTCCTGGTCTACGTGTTCAACTTCATCGACAGGCAGATCGTCACCATCCTGGCGGAACCCATCAAGCAGGACCTCGGCATCGCCGACTGGCAGCTGGGTCTGATGACGGGCACCGCGTTCGCCATTTTCTACTGTACCCTCGGCATCCCCATCGCCCGGCTGGCGGAGCGGAAGAGCCGGCCCTGGATCATCGGCCTCTCTCTTGCGGCATGGAGCGGGTTCACCGCGCTGTGCGGTATCGCCCAGAACTTCTGGCAGCTGGTGCTGGCGCGGATCGGCGTGGGGGTCGGCGAAGCCGGCTGTACGCCCCCGGCTCATTCGCTGATCGCCGACTACACGCCAAAAGAGCAGCGCGCATCGGCGATGGCGGTCTACTCCATGGGTAATCCGGTCGGCGCGCTGATCGGGGTGGTCACCGGTGGCCTCATCGCGGATGCGTTCGGCTGGCGCATGGCGTTCCTGGTGGTGGGTCTGCCCGGTCTCGTGTTCGCGATCATCGCCGTGCTGACGCTCATCGAGCCGAGGATCAAGCGCGCCGCCGCCGTCGCGCGAAACGCCGCGAGCGGTCCTCCCGACACCTCCTTCGCCGACGTGATGCGGGTGCTCGCGCGCAAGCGCACGTTCTGGTACATGGCGCTGGCCGTCTCGATCGTCGCCTTCATCGGCTATGGCCACGCCCCGTTCGGCGCCTCGTTTTTCCTGCGCGTGCACGGTGAGGAGATCGCCGCGATCGCCGCGCAATTCGGACTGGGCCCCATCGGCTTCGTCGGGCTGTCGCTGGGGCTCATTCTCGGTGTCTCGGCGGGGGTCGGGGTGTTTCTCGGCGGCATCATCGCCGACCGCTATGGGGCGAAGGACCTGCGCGCCTACATGGGTATTCCGGGCATCGCGGTGCTGCTGTCCGTGCCGATTTACACCACGGCCATGCTGATGCCGACCTTCCTGCCGATCATCCCGATTCTCGCTGTGAACTCCGTCCTCGTGTCGCTCTGGCAGGGTCCCGTGTACGCCACCGTGCAGAACGTCGCCCCCACCCACATGCGCGCCACCGCCGCGTCCATCTTCCTGTTCATCGCCAACCTGATCGGCCTGGGGCTCGGGCCGCTGGCAGTGGGTCTCACCAGCGACATTCTGGCGGGTCCGTTCGGCATGGGGTCCGCGGAAGGGGTACGCTGGGCGCTGATCGGTTCCCAGTTCCTGGCGATCCCGGCGTTCGCGTGCTTCTGGCTCGCCCGCCGAACCATACGGGAAGAGATGGAGGAGTGACGTACCCGGCGGGTATGCGCGGCGGGAGCCGGACGGACGTGACTTTTCGAGAGGAGCAAGACACATGAAGACGGAGCACCTGCTGACGTTCACCGTGGACATCGGGCAGAACTCGCCCGTGGGCGCTGGCCCCTACGGGACCCGGGCAATTGCCGAGGTTGCCGGCGGTACGTTCGAAGGACCGCGCCTCAAAGGGGTGATCCGTCCCCCGGGCGCGGACTGGGTGCTCGTCGACGAGACGGGTCACGGACGCATCGACGTGCGGATGCTCTTCGAGACCGACGATGGCGCGAATCTCTATGTGACCTACACGGGCGTGCTCGAGATCAACGAAGCGACCACCGCGGCCCTGGCCAGCGGTTCCGAGACTCAGTTCGGCGACAACTACTTCGTCACCCAGATCCGCTTCGA
>JASFLG010000129.1:0-9240 GCA_050118205.1 Pseudomonadales bacterium | reverse complement strand
ATCCCCGCCACCACCGCTGCCGCTGCCCTTGCCGCCCGGGCCGCCGCTCCAGTCCGGTTTCGCCACTGCCACCGAGTTGAGCAGGCAGGCCGTCAAGAAAAGCGCAAGCTTTCCCCCATGGAATCGATACATAACTGGTCCCTCGAACAACCGGTCGTCCCCAACCGGCTAAAACTTGTCGATGGTCCAAAGGTATGCATCCCGCTCGCCGGATGCCGCGGCGGCCATCACAGTCGCCGCGGGGGCTCGTCACAGATGGGAAGGATTTCCCCGACTATGTAAGACTGTGACCGCCGTCCGGGTCGTTACCTCGACTGACCATTAGATTGAACCGTTTCGCGCATCCGAACCGGGGCCGAGACGTCTCTTCCTCAGCGGCCGGATGGCCACGAATCCGCAACATTCAGATCGGCAGTATCGGGAGACCTGAAATGATTCGATCCAGCAGAACCCTTCTTTTTGTCCTCCTCACCGCGCTCACCGCGCTCCTCGCGGCATGCGGTGGCGGCTCCAACAGCTCCGACACCGGAACGGTCACCGTCGGCCTCACCGACGCCCCCGTCGACGATGTGTTGAAGCTGGACGTTTCCTTCGTCGGCATCACCGCCAAGCCGCAAAACGGAAAGCAGATCTCCTGGACCTTCAGCCCGCCACGCGAGATTGACCTGATGTCGCTGCAGAACGGTGAGAGCGAAATTCTCCTGGATAACGAAGAGTTGCCTGCCGGCCCTTACAACTGGATCCGGCTGGACATCAACCCGGAGCCCGGGACCAGCACGGCTATGCTCGAATCGAACGGCCAGACACTTCCGATAGACGTCAATGTACCGAGCGAGCGGCTGCGCTTCGTCAGCGGCTTCGTGGTCACCGCGGACAAGCAGACCGCTTTCATGATCGACTGGGACGTGCGCCGCTCCCTGTCCCTGCCCACCGGCCTCGACGTGGCCCAGCTGCGCCCGGCCTGGCGGGTCACGGACATGGCCACCTATGCGAGCATCGGCGGCACGGTCGCGGACGCCCTGGTGGAGGACAATCCGGACACCTGCGACCCGGTGGATCCGAACGACACGAACAGCCTGCAGGGCAAGGTGGTCTACCTCTATCCGCGCGAGGACGGTCAGGACGTCGCCTACGACGACATCTACGTCACCGACACGGCGGACGAAGGCCCCATGGCCACCACCCCGGTGGTCTGGAACGCGGACATGACCGGCTACGAGTATCGCTTCGACTACCTGCCGGCCAGGGACCCGAACGACCCGGAGAGCCAGGTGCGGAACTACGCGCTGGCGTTCACCTGTCAGGGCGCCTCGGACGAGCCGGGTGTTCAGAACGACGACATGGTGTTCCGCTCGTACGTGGATGTGGACGATCTGGTCGACGGCCAGGACCAGTTGGACGCCAACTTCGTCCCGCCCCAGTAGACTTCGGGGCGCCAGAGCCCGTTCGCGAGCCTGTCAGCCGATTACTCTCCGGATGCGCCCCAGCGGTCCCAGAAGGTGACCTCCGGGGCGCGAAGCCTCTCCGCCCGCCTCAGCCGGGCACCCTTGGTATAGCCGACCGGCAGCATCACCGTGGTCACCGCCGATTCCGGCAAGCCCAGGATTTCCCGCACCTCCTGCTGGCGCCCCGACAGGAGCGTGGTCCAGGTGGCCCCCAGGTCCCGCGCGCGCAACGCCAGCATCAACGACCAGGCCGCCGGCAGCACGGAGCCGTAGTAGGCCACCTGCCGCGCGATCTCCGCACCCGGCGAGGCCGCCACCGTGCACACCAGGATCATCGCCGGGATCTCGTGCAGCCGGTCGGCCAGCGCCCGCTGGGTCGGCTTCATCTCGACACCGCGCGCCCGGAAGAGCTCCTCGAGCACGGCCGAGTACAGCGCCGCCAGCGCCTGCTTCCTCGCCGGCTCGGTCACCACCACGAAGCGCCAGTTCTCCTCGCCGAGGCCGGTGGGCGCCTGGGTGGCGAGATCGATGCATTCGAGAATGACCTCGCGCGGCACCGGACGCTCGAAGTCGAGCTTGCGCCGCACCGAGCGCGCGGTGGCGAGCACCGTGTCCACGCTGGACAGATCGATTCCGGGCATTGTGCTCATCCGTTCCCAGCCGATGTCGTGGACCGTAGACTTACCCGGCGGACCCGGACGAATCAAGGACCCCACATGACCGCAGCCGCCGTCAGGCTTGCCGTGCTCCTGCTGCCCATGCTCATCATCGCCCGGCCGGCGTGGGCCGCAGACGAGGATCCGGTCACCGCGGAGCTCGTCCGCCACGCCGAGGCCGCCGGGGTCACCGTGGGGGTGAGCGCCGTTCACCTGGAATCGGGTCGCCGCATCCGCATCAATGCCGACCAGGCCTTCCCGCTGGCGAGCACCTACAAGGTGCCCATGGCCGCCTACGCCCTGTATCTGGTCGGCCAGGGCCGGCTCGATCCGGACGCGCTGATCGAGGTTCGACCGGAGGACAAGGTCATCTCTTCGCCCATCACGCGGCTCTTTCCCCACCCGGGTATCCGGCTGTCGCTGCTGAACCTGATGGAGGCCATGCTCATCCGGAGCGACAACACGGCAACGGACGTGCTGCTGCGTACGGTCGGTGGTGGTCCGGCGGTGACCCGCTGGCTCGCCTCCCGTGGCATCGACGATCTGCGGGTCGATCGCTCGACCGCGGACCTGATCCGGGACTACATGGGCATGCCGCGCGTTGCCGGATCAATGGCCGAACAGTATGAGGCAGAGAACTTCGACGATCTGACCGAAGCGGATTGGCGGGCGTTCTACGACGCGCTGCTCGCCGACCCGCGGGATCAGGGCACGCCGGACGCAATGACAAAGCTGCTCACAGGAATCTGGCAGGATGCCTATCTCGATGCCAGGTACGGCGAAGCGCTGCGCGCCATCATGGGTCGCTGCCTGACCGGTGGCGCCCGACTGTCCGGCCGCATGCCGGGCCACGAGCTGCCGCTCGCGCACAAGACCGGCAGCCTCGGGGGGACCATCAACGACGTGGGCGTGATGACGCTGCCGGGTGGCGCCGGCACGGTGGTGCTGTCGGTCTTCACCCGGGGCAGCTCCTACATGGATGCGGAAGCCGGAGAAGCGGTCATTGCCGACACAGGCCGGACCGTCTACGACTACTTTCTGCTGACCGGACGCTGATCCGCGCCTCGGAACGCTTCTTGCTGGGACTCAGGGGTCCCAGCACGGAGATCCGGACATGGCGGAAGCACGCAACCTGACCCGCAAGATAATCGACGACCACCGCGCCGGCAGCGACGCGCAGGAACTGTCGCTCTACTTCGATCAGGCACTGATGCAGGACGCCACCGGCACCCTGGTCATGCTCTCCCTGGAGGCCCTGGGTCTCGAGCGCGTGCAGACCGAGCTTGCGGTGCAGTACGTGGACCACAACCTGATCGAGGCCGACTTCCGCAATGCCGACGACCATCGTTTTCTGGCCAGCGCCTGCCGCCGCTTCGGCATCTGGTTCAGCCCACCCGGAAACGGCATCAGCCACCCGACCCACATGCAGCGCTTCGGCGAGCCCGGCAAGACGCTGATCGGGTCGGACAGTCATACCTGCGCCGCAGGCTCCCTCGGCATGCTGGCGGTAGGTGCCGGCGGCAGCGACGTGGTGCGGGCGCTGGCCGGCCAGCCGGCGAGCATCCCCGAGCCACGCATCTGGGGCATTCACCTGAGCGGCGCCCTGCCGGATTGGGTGAGCGCAAAGGATGTGATTCTGGAGCTGCTCCGGCGGCACGATGTGGACGGCGGCGACGGTTACATTCTCGAGTACCACGGGCCCGGGCTCGCCGGCCTGTCCGCCATGGACCGGCACGTGATCGCCAACATGGGCCAGGAGCTCGGCGCCATCACGTCCGTCTTTCCCTCCGATGAGCAGACGGAGCGCTTTCTGGCGGACCAGGGCCGTGCTTCCGCCTGGCGGCCGCTCGCCGCGGACGTCGGGGCTGCCTACGATCGGGAAGAGCACATCGATCTTTCCGGGCTGGTCCCGCTCATCGCCCTGCCTTCGTCGCCCGGCAACGTGGTACCCGTCACCGAGGTTGCCGGCGAGGAAATCCAGCAGGCCTACATCGGCTCGTCGGCCAATCCGGGTTATCGGGACTTTGCCATCGCAGCCGCCATCGTCGGCGAGGAGCAGGTGGCTCCCGGGGTATCCTTTGACGTGAACCCCACCAACCGGCAGCTTCTGCGTCAGCTCATGCGCGATGGGCACATCGACCGGCTGCTGGCGGCAGGCGCCCGGCTGCACCAGACGGGCTGCAACGGCTGCATCGGTATGGGCCAGGCGCCGGCGACGGGCGCGCGCAGCCTGCGCACCGTGCCGCGGAACTTTGCCGGACGATCCGGCACGCGGGAAGATCAGGTGTACCTCTGCAGCCCGGAAACGGCCGCGGCCTCCGCGCTCAGAGGCGTGATCACGGACCCGCGTACCCTGCCGGGACGCGCGCCGCGGATTCCCGAGCCGGAGCCGCTGGTCGACGACGCCCGTCTCGTCCCACCGGGTGACACGGGACCACGCGTGTCTCTCGAGCGGGGCCCGAACATCCATCCCCTGCCGACGCTCGATCCGCTCGGCGACGAGCTCACCGCCGACGTGCTCCTCACCGTGGGCAATGACGTCTCCACCGACGCGATCCTGCCGGCCGGTACCCGCGTGCTCCCCGACCGCAGCAACATCGATCGGATCAGCACCTTCGCCTTTGCCGACCTGGCTCCGGATTACGCCGAGACCGCCCGGGCCCACGAGGGCTGGCACGCCATCGTCGCCGGGCACAACTACGGGCAGGGCTCGAGCCGCGAGCATGCGGCACTTGCCCCCCGGGTGCTCGGCCTGCGCCTGGTGATCGCGGAGAGCTTCGCCCGCATCCACTGGCAGAACCTGATCAACTTCGGCGTACTGCCCCTGGAGCTCACCGATCCGCAGGACGCACGCGCACTGGAGAAAGGCATAAGCATCTCGCTCGAGCATCTGGATGACGACCTGGCACCCGGCCGTGAGATCACGGCTCGCCACGGCGACACCGAGATCCGCCTCCGCCACCGACTGTCGCAACGCCAGGTCGACGTGCTGCGTGCCGGTGGCCTGATCAACTGGCTCCGCGAGCAACGCATGCCCGAGAACGCGTCAGCCGGTGCACGGGCCGTGTAAGCCTTACAAAGCCGGGGGCAGACAGACTCCCCAGCGGCTGCGGCGGCACACCCGTTTTCCCTGTCGCGCCGCCCGCAGGGACCTTGTAACCGTTACAAATCCGCCGCGCGAAGGGGCCGTGCCACCGGCACGACGCACCCCACGCGGTCTCGCCCCGTGGCATGCCCGTTGCACGACTCCCGATGACGCAAGCGACCCCGGAAGGAGGAGTGATGCAGATCAGAGAAATCATGACCACGCAGGTGGACTTCGCGGGCCCAGAGACCACCCTTCGCGATCTGGCGACTCGGATGCGCGACGAAGACGTCGGCGCGGTGCCCATCGCGGAGAACGACCGCCTCGTCGGCATGGTCACCGACCGTGACATCGTGGTACGCGGCGTCGCCGGCAAGTCGCCGGTCGATGACCTCACCGCGCGGGAGGTGATGACCGAGCGGCTGCTCTGGTGCTTCGACAATCAGAACGTCGAGGACGTGCTCGGCAACATGAGCCGGCAGCAGATCCGCCGTCTGCCCGTGGTGGATACGGAGAAGCGGCTGGTGGGGATGGTGTCCCTGGGCGATCTGTCTCAGCACGCGGACACCGCGACGACAGGGGAGGCCCTCAAGGGCATCTCCGCTCACGCTTCGTAACGACAACGGAAGGAACACCATGTTGCAGGTAACTCAGGTAACCGACGGCGTCGCCATCGTCGACGCCGCCGGCAAGCTCACTCGAGACGATTACGCCACCCTGGACGACGAGATCGACGAGGCAATGGAAGCGGCCGCGCCGCGACTGCTGCTGATCCGACTCAGGGACTTCCAGGGCTGGGAGCCCCAGGCCCTGTGGAAGGACATCGAGCTCGACCTCAAGCACCGGAAGACCTTCGAGCGCATCGCCGTGGTCGGCCGATCGACCGCGGCGGAGTGGATGACCAGGCTGTTCAAGCCGTTCACCGCCGCCGAGGTGCGCTACTTCGACGAGGACCAGGCGGAAGGCGCCATCGGCTGGCTCCGGGAGACAGCGCCTGCGGCGTCCGAATGAGCCTGCGGCGTCCGAATGAGCCTGCGGCGTCCGAGTGAGCCCGCGGCGTCCGAATGAGCCCGCGGCGTCCGAATGAGCAAGCACGCACGGGGAATTCTCAGAGCGCCGCCAGCAGCGACCCGGGGCCGGCGAGCGCGGCGCTCAGGGTCTGCATGAACCGGGCCGCATCCATGCCGTCGTTCAGCCGGTGATCGAAGGCCAGAATCAGCGGCAGCAGGGTGCGCACCTCGATTCGTGGTTCCGCCTCGTTGCCATCCCCATCGTCCGCGTCGACTACCACCGGGCGTCGTTCCGCCTGGGCCACCCCCAGGATGGCCGCCTGGGGTGGATTGATGATCGGTGTGAAGTGCGCAGCACCTGATTCGCCACCCACGTTGGTGACGGTGAAGGTGCCGCCGCGCATCTCGTCCGGCTGCAGGGTGCCGCCCCGCGCCCGGTTGACCGCCTCCTCGAGCGCATGCGCCAGCTCGCGCATGGACTGGCGGTCCACGTCCCGGATCACCGGCACCAGGAGCCCCTCCTCGGTGTTCACCGCCACCCCGAAATGATGACGGTGGTAGGTGACGATCTCGTCCCCGTCCAGGGAGGCGTTGAACCGGGGATGACGGTCCAGCGCCGCGGACAGGGCCTTGAGCAGCATCACGTTCAATGTCAGGTACGGATACTCCCCCCGGCTCGACTCGCGAAAGGCCCGCAGCCGGGTGATGTCGGCGAGCACCGTGTGGGTGACGTGGGGTATCTCCCGCCACGACCGCTCCATGCGTCGCGCCGTGGCACGCCGAACGCCGCGCAGCTTCTCACGCGTCTCGTCCGCTAACGCGGCGGCCTCCTCCGTCCCCTGGCGCGCGCCATCCTGCGCTGCCGACTGCACGTCCACCATCAGCACACGGCCGTCCGGACCCGACCCGTCGATACTCTCCAGCTCGACGTTCCGCTCGCGGGCCAGCCGACGGGCGGCCGGCGATGCCAGCACCGGGCCTTCGGCGCTGCCCGTTTTTTCCCCGCCGCCGTTGTCTTCCTGGTTCTGCTCGTCCTTGCGGCCTTTCTTTTCTTCCCTGTCTCCCTTCTTGCCTTCCTTCTTATGTTCCTTCTTACCTTCCTTCTCTCTTTCCTTGTTTCTTTCCTTCTTGCGTTCCTTCTTACCCTCGTTCTCGCCTTCGTCCTTGCGCGCCTTCGATTCACCGGCCGCCTCGCCGTCGAAGCAGATCAACGTGTCGCCGACCTCCACCACGTCGCCCGGCTCCACTTCCACGGACGCCACCGTGCCATCGAAGGGTGACGGAACGTCCACGGATGCCTTGTCCGTCTCCACGACGAGCACGATGTCTCCTTCGGACACCTCGTCGCCGGGCGATACGCGGACCTCCAGAATCTCCGCTTCATGGATGCCTTCGCCGGGATCCTGCAGCTTGAATGGTTTCATGCTCGTGCCTCCAGGGTCTCCACCGCCGCATCGAGGATCCGCTCGATCCCGGGCATGTGCAGCTTCTCCCGGGCGAAGTACGGTGTGATGATGTCGTAGCCGGTTACCCGCCCGACCGGCGCTTCCAGGTGATAGAAGCAGCGCTCGCTGATGCGGCTGGCGATCTCGCCGGCCGGGCCGTAGCTGCGCGGCGCCTCGTGCACGACGACCGCCCGGCCCGTCTTTGCCACCGAGGAGGCGATGGTCTCGTCGTCGAGCGGCGACAGGGACAGCAGATCGATCACCTCGACCTCGGCATCGTGAGACTCCGACAGGCGCTCGGCGCACTCGAGAATCGCCGGCATCATGGCGCCGTAACCGATGAGGGTGAGATCGCTGCCCTCCCGCGCCACGCGCGCGACACCGATCTCGAGTTCCGGGTCGTCGTCGCTCACCTCGGCGCGCTCGGAGCGATAGAGAAACTTCGGTTCCAGGAAGATCACGGGGTCCGGGTCGCGGATCGCGCTCTTCAGGAGCGCCCGGGCGTTGGACGGATTCGACGGAATGACGGTCTTCAGCCCCGGGGTGTGGGCGTAATACACCTCCCGGCTTTCGGAATGGTGCTCCAGGGCGCGCACGCCCGCGCCGTACGGCATGCGGATCACCATGGGTGTCGTGAGCCCGCCCCCGGTCCGCCAGCGCATGCGCGCAACGTGCGCTTCGATCTGGTGGAAGCCGAAGTAGCTGAACCCGGAAAACTGCAGCTCCGCGACCGGGCGCAGGCCGGCGACCGCCATACCCACGCAGAACCCGATGATCCCCGATTCGGCGAGCGGCGTGTCGAGCACCCGATCGTCGCCGAACTCGTCGATGAGCTCATCGGTGACCCGGAACACGCCGCCGTCCACGCCCACGTCCTCACCGAGCACGATGATGCGCTCGTCCTCGGCCATCGCCTCCTTGAGCCCCCGATTCAGGGCTTCAACCATCGTCATCCTGGTCATCGTCTGCCTCCGGGGCGCGAAAGCCCTCGCGTTGTGCCGTGAGATAAGGGGGTGGCGATGCGTAGAGGTGCTCGAAGATGACCTCGGGCTCGTTGTCGAGCTCGGCCATGCGCGCCTGGGCCTCCTGCCAGGCCTCGTCGATCTCTTTCTCGATCGCATCCTCCATTTCCTCGATCGCGTCCTCGTCGAGCGATCCGCGCTCTTCGAGGAAGCGCCGCATCCGTTCGATCGGGTCCCGCTTCGCCCACTCCTTCTCCTCGTCTTTGCTGCGATACCTGGACGGATCATCGGCGGTGGTATGCACCTCCATGCGGTAGGTGACCGCCTCGATCAGCGTCGGTCCGTCGCCCCGCCTGGCCTTCGACACGGCCTCCCCGGTCACGGTCAGCACCGCAGGCAGATCGTTGCCGTCCACCTGCACCCCCTCGAACCCGTAGGCGAACGCCTTCTGGGCCAGGGTCTTCGACGCGGTCTGGTGCTCGCGCGGGGTGGAGATGGCCCACTGATTGTTCTGGCAGAGAAAGATCACCGGCACGCCGTACACGCCGGCGAAGTTCATGGCCTCGTGAAAATCCCCTTCCGAGGTGGCGCCGTCACCGAAGAACGTCAGTACCACGGCCTCGGACCCGCGCTGCTT
>JASFLG010000128.1:0-9306 GCA_050118205.1 Pseudomonadales bacterium | reverse complement strand
TCAGGGCCCACTTCGCCACCCCGCATATGGCGGCCTTCAACGAAGCGATGACCCGGGCGGGTCCACGCAACGTCAGCGTCGCCTGCTACGAGGCAACGAAGATTCCCTTTCCGCCCGGCGGCTGAGCAACCGCCTCAGCGGAACAGCCAGTCGAGAATGCGGTCGTTCTCCTCGCGCGGGTAGGTGTGGGAAAGATCGTCGATCTCCCGATAGGTCACGTCCGCGCCGGCGGCGGACAGCGCGTCGCTGGCCATGCGCGCGATTTCCACGTCGAACATCCAGTCGAGCGCACCGTGAACGAGATAGATCGGCAGCCCGTAGAGCCGCTCCGCCTCCGCCACCTCCACCAGCATCGGGTGAAAGCTCGCCGCAATCGGAGCCAGATGCGTAAAGGGTGACCCCTCGCGCAACCCCGCGAGGTAGGAAAAGGTCCCGCCGTCGGACATGCCGGTGAGCAGGATGCGCTCCGGATCGATGCGCCAGCGATCACGTACCTGGGCCACGATCGCCTCCAGGTTACCCGTGTCCACGTCCGGTCCCGTGAGCGACCAGGTTCCTTCCCGGGAGGTGGGGCTGGCAAGAATCACCCCACGGCTCCGGGCGTCCCTGAGCCAGCTCCACAGGAAGCTCCGGCCGTGTCCGCTGCCGCCGTGCAGCGCCACCACCAGCGGCACCGGCTCGCTGCCGTCGTAATACTCCGGCACGTACAGAGAGAAGCCGCCTCGTTCCGTCGCCTGATTGCTGGCGTGGATGATGCCCACTTCCGGCCGGTTGCCGTCGGCGGCGGCAAGCTTCGCCGCCAGATCCGCGTCGCCCCTGTGCGCATCGTTCAGGAAAAATCGGCTCACCGGAGGCAGCATGGCCGCGATCGGATACAGAGCCTCCACAGCCCGCGTGTTGAAGCTCATGGCCCGATAGGCACCGAGCACCGGGTTGCGCTGGGTCAGGCAGGCTTCGAGGGCGTCGAAGGCCTCCAGCGCGGCACCGGCCGCACGTTCCGACTGGCGGGCAAAATCCCCGAGATGCTCAGGCCAGTCGGCCGCCGTGAAGGCCTCGAGTCCCGCCTCGATGGGTGCTCGGAACGGAGCGACCTGGTGCACCAGCGCCTCGAGCCCCGGCGGGTCCAGGTGGCGCCCGGCGTGCGCGAGGGCATCGAGACCGGTGAGCAGCGGCGGAAAGAGGGCCGTGGTGGCATCGAGCAGCGCCTCGGTGCCGTCGTCGCCTGCCGTATCGTCCCCCATCCCCTGCCTCCACTCGTCGCCGCCGCGCGCCTGGCCACTATAACGGGACCGGCGCGACGCGGCACCCGGCCCGGCCCTCGCATCTCACTGCCCATGTGGTTAAAGTCGGTGGGCAAAGGGATGTGCCAGTGGGGGAAACGGTGGCAGATACCGCTACGGACAACAGCCGCGCCGAGCCGCGTTTCGACCGCGCCGCGGAGAATGTCGGCAACATCGTCATGCTCGAGCACGTCAATCTCACCGTGCCGGACCAGGGTGTGGCGGCGCTCTTCTACGTGACGGGCCTCGGCTTCACCCGCGACCCCTACATCGACTTCGGCACCTTCAACATGTGGGTGAACCTGGGCGAACAGCAGTTCCACCTGCCGAAGGCAGATGCCCAGGTGTTCCGCGGCCACATCGGGGTAGTGGTGCCCGACCTCGAGGATCTGAAGAAACGCCTCAAATTCATCGCCAAGCCCATGGCGGAGACACGCTTCGACTGGACGGAAGCGGATGACCACATCTCCCTGACCTGTCCCTGGGGAAACCAGATCCGCGCCTACCCTGCCGGCGCATTCCCACGCATGGATCTGGGCATGCCCTACGTCGAGATGTGGGTGCCCCCGGGCGCCAGTGACGGCATCGCCCGCTTCTACCGGGAGGTCATCGGCTGCCCGGCGAGCGCCGAAGACGGCGTCGCCAGCGTGAAGATGGGCTACAACCAGGAGATACGTTTTGCCGAGACCGAGCAGCCCATTGCCGACTACGACGGGCACCACATCGCCGTCTACGTCAGCAACTTCTCCGACCCGCACGACTATCTGGCGACACGCGGACTGATCACCGAGGAGTCCGATCAGTGCCAGTACCGCTTCCAGGCCATTGTCGACCCGGCGAGCGGCGAGACGCTGACCGAGCTCGAGCACGAGGTACGGTCGCTGTCGCACCCCATGTATCACCGCCATCTGGTCAACCGGAATCCGGCCGTGAATTTCTTCACCTACCGGAAAGGCGCGGAGTTCTACACCCCATCATGAGCGCCGCCTCCAGCACCATGGCGAGCCAGGCGGAGCTCCGCGAAGAGCCGTACTACCTGCCCATCGGCGACGAGGTGGGCCTGTTCGAGGCGGCTTACCATGCCCGCCTGCCGGTGCTGCTCAAGGGACCAACCGGTTGCGGTAAGACCCGTTTCATCGAGCACATGACCTGGCGTCTGTATCGGGATCAGCGGGCGAGCGAGCTCGCCGTGCCGCTGACCACCATCGCGTGCCACGAGGACCTGACGGCAACGGACATGGTGGGCCGGTTCCTGCTGCAGGGCGACGAGACCGTGTGGCGCGACGGGCCCCTTACCCAGTCCGTGCGCTCGGGTGCGATCTGCTATCTGGACGAGATCGTCGAAGCGCGCAAGGACACGACGGTGCTCATCCACTCCCTCACGGACCACCGGCGCCTGCTGCCGATCGACAAGACCGGAGAGCTGCTGGCGGCGCACCCCGACTTCCTGCTCGTGATCTCCTACAACCCGGGTTACCAGAGCGTGCTCAAGGATCTGAAGCCGAGCACCCGGCAGCGCTTCGTGGCGCTCAGCTTCGACTACCCCGATGAAGCACGGGAGGCGACCATCATTGCCCACGAATCCGGCGTCGACCGCCACGACGCCGAGCATCTGGCTCTGATCGGCGCCAAGGTACGCAACCTTCGCGAACACGGTTTCGAGGAAGGGGTGAGCACCCGATTGCTCATCTACGCCGGGAGCCTCATGCAGCAGGGCATACCGCCACGTCGGGCCGCCGAGATCGGCATCATCAGCGCCGTTTCGGACGACGACGCGGTCCAGCAGGCCATCGCCGACATCGTCGACGTGATCCTGCCCTGAGCGGGTTCGTCGCGTGGTCGCCCTGATCGACGTGGAAGCGGCGCTGACGCTGTTCGCCGAAGGTATCGCCGGCCACTACTATCACATCAAGCCGACCAGCGAGTTCGCGTCCCGCTATTTCGAGACGCCGACCGAGCACTCGGTGTTGGCCGCCGACACCGTCTACGTGCCGGACGAGCTCGACTATCCCGACCCGGCGGGCTACCGGGTGCTGGTGATGCTCGAGCTCGGCCGCAAGGAGTTCGGCACGTTCCACTTCGACATGGCGACCGCTGCCCGCCGAATCCCGGCGCTTGCCGCTCTGCCGGCGCCGACCCAGCGGCCGCGCGAGAGCGACTACACCCGGTTCTTCCGTCACGTCTCTCATCCTGCTGCGTTCAGGCAGATCTTTCACGCCTGCGAGCAGGCGCGCATCGTCGCCCGGCTCCTCGCCCGCTATCCCGGCCTGGAGAGACATCTGGCACGCTTCCGGGACCACCGTCTCGCGGACACGCTGCAGATCGACGATCTGGCGGGCCTCGTGCAGGCGCTGGAGCTCGCCGCCAGTGGCGTCGGGCGGGATCGGCTGGACGACGGCACGGGCCGGCTGGCGCCGGCGCTGGACGGTCTGGAGGGGCTCGGCCGCGAGGATGCCGATGTCTACGACGCCGCGGCGCTGGCGCTGGGTATCTATCTGGCCTGGCAGGACCTCCTGCCGTTCGCGTCCCTCGAGGCGACGACCGAGTCGCTCGACGAGGAAGCGCTCGAGTGGATGCAGCGCGAGGCGCGCCTCGAGGACTGGGAGGAAGCCCTCGCGGACTTGGACCGGAGTCTCGATGTCGATCTCGCCGAGGGCACGGAGGTGGATGTGGCTCAGGCGGACGGCCTGGAGGACGCCAGCGTTCGCGAGACCGACGTGGACGTGCGCGCGCTCGTCGACGAGCGCGAGAATCTGAAGCGCCGCATGGACATGGAGCGGTCGACGCTGGGAGATGCTCTGGGACCGACCCGGCCCGGTGCGCGCAGCTACCGCTACGACGAGTGGGACCACCTGGGTCACCGCTATCTGCGGCATTGGTGCCGTCTGTTCGAGGAACGGCTCGAGGGGCACGGTGAGGTGGATCACCATGTGCTCAAACGGGTGATCCAGGAGCACACGGGGGCCGTGATGCACCAGCTCGAGCAGATCAGGCCGCTCGGCTATCAGCGGGTACGACGCGTCGCCGACGGCGACGAGCTGGACTTCACCGCGATGATCGAGGCGCGTCAGGACGTCCGAGCCGGCATCAGCCCGGACGAACGTGTCTACTCGCGCAAGGACCGGGTGCACAGAGACGTGTGCGCCGCCTTCCTGGTGGATCTGTCCGCATCCACGGACGATCCCATCGAACCGCCGGAGCCACCGCCACCCCTGCCCGAAGGCATGGACGTGAACCTGCGCGACCCGTACGACGTCGATCTGAGCGTGGACGTGGTCACCGGAAAGGAGGAGCGGCGCCGGATCATCGACGTGCAGCGGGAGTCCATGCTGGTCATGTCCGCCGCGCTCGAACGGCTGGGCGACAGCTACGCCATCTACGGTTTCTCGGGCTACGGCCGGGACTGCGTGGAGTTCTACGTGGCCAAGGAGCCGGCCGAGCCGTTCACGGGTCGCACCCTGGAAGCGATCGCGAGCATGAAGCCCAAGCGCAGCACGCGGATGGGGCCCGCAGTGCGGCATGCGGTGGCCAAGCTGGTGGGATCCGGCAATGCCATGAAGCTGCTGATCATCCTGTCTGACGGCTTCCCGCAGGACTCCGACTACGGTCCGGTTCGCGGCGAGCACGAGTATGGCCTCCAGGACACCGCTAAAGCACTGGCCGAAGCACACGCCAAGGGCGTGGAGGTGTTCTGCGTGACCGTCGACAAATCGGGCAACGACTACCTGAAACGCATGTGCCCGCCGAACCGCTACCTGGTCATCGAGGAGATCGAGGACCTCCCCGAGAAGCTGTCCACCGTCTACCAGACGCTGAGTGGCCGCTGACGCCCACAGGCGGCGCGCCGATTCCGGAAAAAGAACGGCCCGCTGATGCGGGCCGTGTTGCGTGCCGGACGACCGAGGCGCGTCAGTCTTCGCCCATGCCGAAGAGTATGAGCAGCCACTGGAACATGTTCCAGAGGGACATGTAGAGCGTCGTGGTCGCGAGGATGTAGTTGGTCTCCCCGCCGTGGATGATCTCGCTGGTCTGATACAGGATCATGCCGCTCATGAGCAGCACGACGGCCGCACCGATGGCCCCGTAGAAGGCGCTGAGATCCAGAAACCAGCTCAGCATGATCACGGCGAACAGCACCAGGGCACCCACCATCAGGAAGTTGCCCATGAAGCTGAAGTCTTTTCTCGTCACCAGCGCGATGGCCGACAGACCGACGAACGCGGCTGCGGTGCTGCCGAGTGCCAGGGTGACCACCTGAGTGCCATTCGGCATCTTCAGGAACATCTCCACCACCGGCCCGATGGTGAACCCCAGGAAACCGGTGAACGCGAAGACCGAGAGAATACCCCAGGCGCTGTTGGCGGTCTTGTAGACCAGGAACAGAAGCCCGGCCCAGCCGAGCAGGGACCACAGGCCCAGATAAGGGGCATCGATGGCCATGGCAAAGGACGCCATGGCCGCGCTGAACGCCAGGGTCATGCCGAGCAACAGATAAGTGTTGCGCAGAACCTTGTTGATCTGGACGCCGGTACCGACACCCGGTCTGGGGGCGGTTCTGACGTTGGTCAGGGGGTGTTCAGCCATGTGCAAAAACCTCTAATTCCAAGTGATTCAGTAGGGTATATAGGGATTCACGGATGCCTTTGCAAGCTTCATTCATACTAGGTCCGACGGCGTTTTCTGGCCATTTTCTTTACATATCCCTCAATAGCGCCAACCGAGGAGGTTCCAGTACGCGAGCACGCCCAGCAGCAGCAGAAACACCAGCGCGACGTAGGTGTATCGCAGGCGCTGCCAGACGTTGCACTCCGGGGACCGCCAGACCGGGACCAGGAGACCGATGCAGATCACCGTGAACAGGGCGCCCAGCACGGGAAACACCAGCACGATGGCGGTCCCGGGCGGTGGGAAGTCGAAGATGAAGTCGTTGATGTCGAAGTTTCCGAACACGACCGCCAGCCCCGCCACGAAGATCAGAAAGCTCGCCGAGGCCGCCATGAGACTCAGCCGGGCCAGTCCGGCAGTACCGCCGACCGTCACCCGGCCGCGATTGCGCACCGCATTCAGGAGCACGAAGAAGGCCGCGAGCAGCCCGAGCCCGATGATCAGCTGATGATTGGCGGCCGTCTGCCAGAACGCGAGCCTGTCGGCGACCATGACGGGCAGCGGGCTGACCAGCGCCCGGGCGACGTTGCCGCCATCATCGGTCTGGAACACCAGCCGCGCCTGACGCTGCTGCTGGCGGAACTCGTAAGGGGCGACCTCGATGAACCGACCGCCCTGCTCTCCCGGCACGAAGATCTGCCCGGCCTGCTCGCTCGGGCGCACGATGAGATCGCCGCCGAGTCCGATGATGCCTTCGAGCTTGGTGTAGGAACGTCGGTTGAAGCGATAGGCGCCGCTCACCGCCTTGATCCGCTCCGCACTGCCGGCGAGCGGCTCATCCGGGAAGGCCGGCTCGGCCCCGCCGTCCCCGGGATAAAAGTAGTCGAGCACGGCGTCCACGACCCCGGGTCGAGCCTCGGCACCGCCCGGCGTGTTGAAGGACACGAACAGCCCGAAGCCCGTCTCCGGCTGGATGACGAGCTCCGAGTGGAAGGCGATGGTATCGCCGCCATGACCGACGAACCGCTCCCCATTGCGGAAGATCTCGTAGAAGCCGTGTGCCATGCCGGCCACCCGCTCATCGTGAGCGAAGAACCGCTCGTGCATGAAGGCGGTGGTCTCCGGTGACAGGATGCGACCGCCCCCGGGCAGCGCGCCACCGGAGACGTGGGCGATCATGAACAGGGCCATGTCGTCGGCAGCAGCGGAGAGCGCGCCCGCCGGCCCGAAGTTCTTGACGAACTCGAAACCCATGGGGGTGACCCCGCCCTCCTTCGCCATATAACCCTGGGCCATGTCGTCGGCGAGCCCTTCCGGCAGCGGCTCCTCGAAAGTAGCGTGCCGCATGCCGAGCGGCTCGAAGATATGCCGGGCCACGTAGTCCTCGAAACGCTCCCCCGAGACATTGGCAACCGCCAGACCCGCCAGGGCGGTGGCCCAGTTGCTGTAGGAAGCGTAGGTCCCGGGCGGGCGCACCTGGGCCGGCACGTGCGCGGCGAGGGAGTCGGCGAGGGGAACCAGGTCCGAGACCTCGTCGGCGAAGAGATAGCCCGCGGCGCCGTCCTCGAGCCCCGGCGTGTGGGTCATGATGTGATTCAGCGTCATGGGCGTATCGAAGGCATTGGGCACCTCGAACTGGGACACGTACTCGGATATCGGCGCATTCAGATCCATGCGCCCCTGCTCCACGAGTTGCATCACCGAGGTCCAGGTGAAGAGCTTGGATACGCTGCCGGGTCGGAAGAGCGTCACGGCGGGGTCCACCGGGGCACCGGTGTCCAGGCTCGCCACGCCGTAACCCTTGGAGAACACCAGTCGATGGTCACGGACCAGCGCGAAGGTAGCGCCGACCACCTTGTAGTCGCGGAACTGCGCCTCCATCACCCCGTCCAGATAGTTCTCGAAACGCCCCGCCGCAAAGCCCGCCGAGCCGCCGCCCGCATCGTCACCGGACGGCGGGGCTGATCCGGCAGCCGCCACGTCCTGCGCAGGCACCTCGATATCCGGCACGGCGGCAGCCGCACCGGCGCACAGAGTGGTCCCCAGACCCAGAATCCAGATCCATCGAATCATGAGCTCTCCCCTTCCCGGCGGTGCTGATACGTTTGCCTGACGTTTTCACCACCTTTTACTCAACTCGGCCGACTACCCTTTGCCATCCGAATCAGGCTAGATGGTGCCCATGAACGCCTTCCGCTTCCACCTGCTCGTCCCTCTGCTGGTGCTCGCCGTTGCACCCGCGATGGCCGCGGAGGACGCACCGCTCCTGGAGAACGCGGACCAGCCGTCTACGGAGGACGGCTTCTACTACCGCTGGATCGACGCTCAGGGCCACGTTCAGTTCACCGACTTCGAGCCGATCGGCATTCCTGCGCAGCGCGTACCGCTCACACCCCCGGAGGACGAGAACGCGCCCGCGCTCAGCGAAGCGGACGGTGTGAGGGAATCGGATCCGTTCTACGACCAGGATCAGCAGATTCTACCCATCGCTCACGCCGGCCCGTGCGCGGACGCCCGACAGCAGCTCGCCGTGCTGCATGCGGGACTCCCCGTCTACCGCGATGGCAAGGGCCAGTACCGGGCTGCGTGGCGCGGGGATACCTATCGGGGTACGCGAACTTACCTCGAGGCGGACGAGCGCACCGATGCCATCCGCACCGCCCAGGCCGCCGTGCGCAAGCACTGCAGCGACCCCGCCGCCTTCGAGCGCGAGGTCGAGGCATTTCAGGACGGAATCCGCGACAACTAGGAGTCTGAGCCAGAAGTCAGCGGCGTTTCCACAGGCCATTCCATTAATCCGGCCCGATCACCAGGGTTCCCTCACAGCGATCGATCCAGGCCCTGACGGCCGTGCGACCGGACAGGTCGAAACCACCTTCGTGAGCGAGGCGAGTGTACGCGAGCAGGGCGATGTCGGCGATGCTCAGATCCCCGCCGACGAACCAGTCACGCCCGGCGAGCCAGGCATCCATCAGATCGAGCGCCGCCTCGCCCCGCTCCACCCGCCAGGGCTCGCGCTGTTCCTTCCCTTTGCCCTGATAACGCATGACAAAGCGACAGACGGCCACATACGGCTCGTGACTGTACTGCTCCCAGAATAGCCACTCATCGACCTTGGCCCGAAGGTAAGCATCCTCCGGAATCAGAGAGCTGCCCGCGGCCAGGTAGCCGATGATGGCGTTCGACTGGGCGAGCGGACGCCCGTCATCCAACAGCAGCAGCGGAACCTGTCCGGCCGGATTCATCGCCAGATACTCAGCGGTGCGGGTCTCGCCGGCCATGATGTCCGTGGCAACCCACTCGTAGTCGAGGCCCAGATAGTCAGCCGTGTACTTAACCTTCAGGCAGTTGCCCGAAATGCTGTCTCCGTAGACCTTCATGGACCGACTCTCCTCATGGCGGGAGCGCGCCACGGTAGCAC
>JASFLG010000127.1:0-9307 GCA_050118205.1 Pseudomonadales bacterium | reverse complement strand
CTCGTGCAGCGGCTGGAGGTGGAGAGAATGGCGGGGTATCTGGACAACGCGGTGCCTCGCGAGATTCGCCTGGAAGACGCTCAACCAGGTGTGTTCGTACCCGCACCGACCACCCTCAACATGCCGGCGACCCGTCACACCGGGTACGCGGTGCAGTGGTTCGGCCTCGGGGTCGCCCTGATCGCCGGCTATCTCTTTTTCGGATTCAGAAGAGGTGCTTGAAACCGTGAACGACTCCCGTAAGAAAGGCCGCAATCTTCTGCTCGCCATGTTCGCCATCGGCTTTGCCTCGGTGGGTGCCGCGTACGTGCTCTTCTTCGCGGCCAGGGAAGGGGGGGTGTGGGGTACGACGAACTACGGCACGTTCGTGACGCCGCCCGTGACGGTGGCGGAGCTGGCGCTGAGCGACGACCGCGGCCGGCAGCTCACGGAAGGCGGCACATGGTGGCTGTGGGTCGTCTCGCCCGGGGAATGCGGCAGCGCGTGCGCGCAGGCCGTGCACCAGCTCCGGCAGCTTCACGTGCTTCTGAACAAGGACGCCGACCGGGTGCAACGGGCCCTGGTGACACCGCCGGACGCGACGCCGGCCGTGCTCGATGAGTATCCGCGCCTGGAGCACCTTACCGGTGATCTCGCCAGGCTCGACGAGGGCATCTACATCGTCGATCCCATCGGCAATCTGGTCCTACACTATCCGCTCGAGGATGCGGGCAAACCGGTGCTGGAGGACATAAAGAAGCTGCTCAAGGTCTCTCAGATCGGCTGACGGGCTCGCGCAAAGGTGAATCCCAGGGGTCATTCCTCTAGAATACGGCGCCCCCGGTCGGGGACGCCGGGCTACTGCCAGACCGTCCGTGCGGCGAAGGAACCATCGAGGAAAGCAACGTGAGCGAAGTATCCGTCGTCAGCGCCGGTTGGCGAGACTATCTGGAAATGACCAAGCCACGCGTGGTGCTGCTCATGCTGCTGTGCGCCGTGGTGGGGATGTTTCTCGCCGTGCCCGGCATGGTGCCGTGGACCGTGCTCGTCTTCGGTCTCACGGGCATCGCCCTGGTGGCCGGCTCCGCAGCGGTGGTGAACCACATCGCCGACTCGGAGATCGACGCCCGGATGGCGCGTACCCGGGCCCGGCCGGTGGCGACCGGCCGCGTGGACAGCGCCCGGGCACTGGCGTTCTCGGCGGTCACCGGAATCACCGGCATGCTGATTCTGTACTTCGGTGTGAACCCGCTGACTGCCTGGCTGAACCTGGCGTCGTGGGTGGGCTACGGTCTGGTCTACACGCTGTTTCTGAAACGCGCCACCCCGCAGAACATCGTCATCGGCGGGCTGTTCGGCGCGGCGCCGCCGCTGTTCGGCTGGGCCGCGGTCACGAACAGCATCGAGCCGGGGGCGTTGCTGCTGGTGCTGATCATCTTCGCCTGGACGCCGCCACACTTCTGGGCCCTGGCGCTGGATCGGAAATCCGAGTACGAATCCGCCGACATTCCCATGCTGCCGGTGACGCACGGGGACGCGTACACGCGCTGGCACATTCTGTTCTACACCCTGATCCTGTTCGCGGGCAGCCTGCTGCCGTTCGTGATCGGCATGAGCGGCCTGCTCTATCTCGCGGGCGCCGTGGCGCTCGGCGGGGGCTTCATCTACTGGGCCGTGGTGCTGCTCAGGAACCGCAACCCGCGGGCTGCGATGGCGATGTTCCGCTACTCCATCCTCTATCTGATGCTGCTGTTCATCGTGCTGCTGGTGGACCACTACCTGGTGGTCGCCGGAATCGGCGCCGCAGTACCCGCCGCTGCCGGCGCGTCGTTGACGTCTGCGCCGGTGATCGCATGACCGGCCTGCAGAAAACCGTTGTCCTGTGCCTCGCGTTCGTCGCGATCGTGGTGGGGCTGTTCGTGTACAACGTGACGCGCACGCCGGTGCTGTCTGAAGCGGCGCTGCGCGACAAGGGCGTTTACATTCTGCCGCGTCCGCGGGAGATCACGGACTTCGACCTCACCACCCACACCGGCGAGCCTTTCACGCTCGAGGATCTGAAGGGCCACTGGACATTCGCCTTCTTCGGCTTCACCAACTGTCCCGACGTCTGCCCGACGGCCATGGCGACGCTGGGTCAGGCCCGACGAATGCTCGGTGACGGGGACGCCTTTCAGGGCGTGCTCGTGACCGTGGACCCCGAGCGGGATGACGCGGAGTCGCTGCGTGCCTATGTGACCACCTTCTCTCCGGACTTCATCGGCGTGCGCGGCAGTCACGACGAGATTGCGAAGTTCGCGGAGCAGGTCAACGTGGCGTTCGGCAAGGTGCCGGAGCGTGACGAGAACGGCGATCCCATCCCGGGTCAGTACACGGTGGACCACACGGCGAACATCGTCATCATCAATCCCATGGGCCACTACCACGGGTTCATCAAATATCCGCAGCAAGCTGATACCATTGTGGCTGCCTTTCGAAGCCTGTCCGCCGATTTCTGACCCGAGCCGACCAGCAGAAGAACTGACCGACGCCCGAACGCCGGCATCCGCCCTCCCGGAGCAGTACGCCGCGGTGCGCGCGCGAACGGAAGCTTTGTGCGCGCCGCTCGAGGTGGAGGACTACGGCGTGCAGCCCATGGCTGATGCGAGTCCGCCGAAGTGGCATCTGGCGCATACCGCCTGGTTCTTCGAGACGTTTCTGCTCGTGCCGTACGCACCCGGGTACCGGGTCTTCCATCCCGGTTACGAGTATCTGTTCAACTCCTACTACAACGGCGTGGGCCGGCCCTTCCCGCGCGCCGAGCGTGGTCGCCTGTCCAGACCTACGGTGGCCGAAGTCTACGCCTACCGCCGGCACGTGGACGATGCGATGGCGTCTCTGCTGAAAGGCGCGGATGGTGCGGTGGTGGAGCGCACCGTGCTCGGGCTCGCTCACGAGCAGCAGCACCAGGAACTTCTGATCACCGATCTCAAGTACAACCTGGGCCACAACCCGCTGTCGCCGGTGTATGCGCCGGGACGTCCGGCACCGGTGCGTGAGGCACAGGAGCTCCGCTTCGTCGGGTTTCCCGGCGGCGTCAACGAGATCGGCGCCGCGACCGGTACCTCGTTCTGCTTCGACAACGAGCGGCCGCGACACCGTGTCTACCTGGAGCCGTACGCGCTTGCGAGTCGTGCGGTCACTTGTGACGAGTACCTGGCGTTCATGGAAGACGGCGGTTACCGGACGCCGGCGCTTTGGCTCTCCGACGGCTGGAGCTGGGTGACGGCCAACGGCATCGAGGCCCCGCTGTACTGGTCGCGACGCGACGGGGTCTGGTGGGAGTACCGGCTCACCGGCGAGGTGCCGGCAGGCGGTGCTGCGCCGGTCACCCACGTTTCCGGATACGAGGCGGACGCCTATGCGCGCTGGGCAGGTCATCGGCTGCCCACGGAGGCGGAGTGGGAGACAGCGACGGCGGGGATCTCGATGGAAGGCAACTTCGTCGAGTCCGGCCACTATCACCCGATGCCCGGGACGCCGGGCGGCGAAACCGATCCTGCGGCGCCGGTGCAGATGTTCGGCGACGTCTGGGAGTGGACCTCGAGCGCGTACGCCGCCTATCCGGGTTACGCACCACTGCCGGGTACCCTGGGCGAGTACAACGGCAAGTTCATGTCCAACCAGCTGGTGCTGCGCGGCGGCTCCTGCGCCACGCCGTCGGGACACGTCCGCGCCACCTACCGGAACTTCTTCTATCCGCCGGACCGCTGGCAGTTCACGGGTATCCGACTGGCCAGGAACGCCGGCTGAGAACCAACACCCGGTTCGGGGCGGCAAGACAGGGAGGCGCAGATCGACAGCTCAGCAAGCACGGCACCGGTGGCGGTGTTCGACCAGAAGCCCGAGTCCGCGGATGTGGAAGCGGAGGTGCTCGCCGGGCTCACCGCGAGCCCGAAGCGCCTGTCTCCGAAGTTCTTCTACGACGAGCGGGGCTCGAAGCTCTTCGAGGCGATCACCGAGCTGCCCGAGTACTATCCCACCCGCACGGAGCTCGCCATCTTCGATGCGCACATGGAGACCATCGCTGCCTCGGTGGCGCCCCACTCGTGCCTCGTGGAGTACGGGTCGGGCTCGAGCCTGAAGATCCGCAAGGTGCTCGAAGAGGTGGCGCCCGCCGCTTACGTGCCGGTGGACATCTCCCGCGAGCATCTGATGGCGATGGCCGAGACCCTGCAGGCGGATTTCCCGGAGCTCGCCATCTACCCCACCTGCGCGGACTTCACGGGCGACTTCGAGCTGCCACCGGAGGTCCTGCAGATGCCCAAGGTCGGTTTCTTTCCCGGTTCCAGCATCGGCAACTTCGAACCCAACAGTGCGTTGGCCTTCCTGTCACGGATTACGTCAACCGTCGGTGCCGGCGGCCGGCTCATCATCGGGGTCGATCTGAAGAAGGATGCCGCGGTGCTCGAGGCCGCCTACGACGACGCGGCGGGGGTGACGGCCGCCTTCAACCTGAATGTCCTGACGCACCTTGCCAGGGTGCTGAATGTGGACCTGGATCCGTCCCGATTCGCCCATCGGGCCGTGTACAACGCCGAGCTCGGCGCGGTGCAGATGTTCCTGGACGTGCTGGAGACGCACGAGGTCACCATCGGCGGCACCCGGATCCACTTCGAAGCGGGGGAATCCGTGCACACGGAGAATTCCTTCAAGTACGAGCCGGAGGAGTTTCTTGCCCTGGCCGGTCGGGCCGGATTCACCAGGATCGGGCTGTGGACGGATCCGAGGGCCTGGTTCGCGGTGTTTCTGCTCGAGGCGACGGGCAGCGCCTGACGGGTAATCGCGAGCCGATGCGGGTCCAGGTCCGGACGAGCAGACGCTCAGTCCAGATCTAGACGAGCAATCGCTCAGTCCAGGTCTAGACGAGCAGTCGCTCAGTCCAGGTCTAGACGAGCAGTCGCTCGTCTAGATAAAAGAAATGCGCGTGATGCTGGGCCACGATCCGCTCGAACTCGGCAGGATTGTTCGAGCGGACCTGATCCTCCTGCGCCACGGCCACGGACAGGCGTGACAGCCAGAACGCCAGGGCGCCGTACAGGGCAAACAGCGGGAACAGTCGGATCTCTGCCGCCGTGAGCGGTCGAAGCTCGTGGTATGCGCGCACGAGCTCGGTGGCACGGTCCGGGTTGATCAGGCCGGTGGAGTCGGTGCACCAGTCGTTGGCGGCGACGGCGAGGTCGTAGATGAGATAGCCTCGCGATGCATGGTGGAAGTCGAGCACCCCGGTGAGCCCGCGCTCGTTGAAGAGCACGTTGTCCCGGAAGAGGTCGCCGTGAATGACGCCTCTGGGGAGTGCGTTCACGTCGTCCCGGGCCAGCAGGTGGCTCACCTCGCGTACGCTGTCCTTGAGCAGCGACCGGGACAGCCACGGCAGGTGACCCTTGACCAGCTCGGCATGATGGGCAAGCCACGGGGCCGTTCGCGGGTAGTCCGGCACCGGGTGGCTCCAGTTGGCGGTGAGCAGGTGAAAGCGGGCGACGAAGCGGCCGAGCGCCGCGACCTGCTTGAGGGTGGGGTTGTAGACGTGCCGGCCCGGTAGACGGCGCGAGAGTAGAATCAGCTTGCCGTCGTGGCGTTCGATCGCTTCGCCATTGACGTTTCGCAGTATTCCGGCAACCGGCAACCCGCCCGCCTCACAGAGATCCAACAAAGGAACGTACGCAGATCCGGCGTTGGAGGGCTGCTCCATGATGGTGAGCACGAAGTCGCGCTCGCGGCTGCCGTCTCGGGTGCGGACGAAGTAGTTGCTGTTCTCGATGCCGTTGGTCGCCGGCCAGTAGCGGATGAGGTCTCCCACGTCGTAGCGGGCGAGGGTGTGCTCCAGATCCAGGACATCCAGCTTGGTGATCGCGTTCACTAGAACTCGACAATGACCCAGTTGGGCAGCAGCGTGTCCGCCTCCTCCAGGTCCTCGTAGCCCTTCGTCTGGTCCCTGGGCACCAGGTAGTAGGGCTTCCCGACTTTCGGCACGACGCGGATCATGCGCAGATAGCCGTTCTGGCGGTATTCCGTCACCGTGCGGTTTTCTTCCTCGATGATGGTCACATCGGGGCCGCGGACGTCCTCCGGCTCCGCGCCGTGCGCTACGCCGGCGAGGCCGGTGCCGGCCAGCAACGCGCAGGCCAGCCGCCATCCGGCCGCTACGGCAAATCTAAAGGTTCTGCTCTGTTGTGCTCGCATCGCACGATCCTCAGGCTCAAGTAGAATGGTAGCAAAGAGAAGGAGAGGACAGCAGATGGCGGCGGCAGAGAAACCGCTCGTGCTGGTGGACGGCAGCTCGTATCTGTTCCGGGCATACCACGCCCTGCCGGATCTTCGGACCACGGACAACTTCCCCACCGGGGCGGTGCGCGGCGTGATCGGCATGATCCGGAAGCTGGCCAAGGACTACGAAGGCAGCCCGATTGCCGTGGTGTTCGATGCCAAGGGCAAGACCTTCCGCAACGACCTGTACCCGGAGTACAAGGCCCATCGGCCGCCCATGCCAGACGATCTCCGGGAGCAGATCGAGCCCATTCACGAGATCATCCGGGCCATGGGGCTGCCGCTTCTGATCGTCGACGACGTGGAGGCTGACGACGTGATCGGCACCCTCGCCGCCCAGGCGACGGCTGCCAAGCGGGACACGGTGATCTCCACCGGCGACAAGGACATGGCGCAGCTGGTCACCGAGCACGTAACGCTGGTGAACACCATGACCGACACCACCATGGATGCGGACGGCGTGGTGGAGAAGTTCGGTGTCGGACCCGAGCAGATCGTCGACTACCTGGCCCTCATGGGCGACTCGGTGGACAACATCCCGGGGGTTTCCAAGGTAGGCCCGAAGACGGCAGCGAAGTGGCTCGCCGAGTACGGCGACCTGGAGACCATCATGGCTCGGGCCGACGAGTTCAAGGGCAAGATCGGCGAGAACCTCCGCGACGCGCTCGACCAGCTGCCCCTGTCCCGGCAGCTGACCGAGATCCGCTGCGATGTCGCGCTGCCCGTGGGCATCGAAGAGCTGGTGCCCGGCGAGCCCGACCGGGCGGCGCTCAAGCAGCTGTTCGAGCGGCTCGAGTTCAAGGCCTGGACCGAGGAGCTCGCCGACGGCAAGCCAGCCGAGGCAGCACCACCGGCGCCGGTGGACGCGGACTACCGGGCGATCACCGAGGCCGCCGACCTCGATGCGCTCATCGACACCCTGCGCACCGCCGGCATCTTCGCCGTGGACACGGAGACCACGAGTCTGAACTACATGGATGCGGAGCTGGTGGGCTTCTCCTTCTGCGCGCAGGCGGGAAAGGCGGTCTACGTGCCCACGTCTCACCACTATGCGGGCGCGCCGGATCAGCTGGCGCTGATGACCGTGCTGGAGAAGCTCGGTCCGCTCCTGGGGGATCCATCGGTGAAGAAGGTGGGGCAGCACCTGAAGTACGACCTGAACGTGCTCAGCCGCTATGGGGTCGACCTGAATGGCATCGAGTTCGACACCATGCTGGAGTCCTACGTGCTGAACAGCGTCGGCAGCCGGCACAACATGGACGATCTGGCGAAGCGCTACCTCGAGCGGGAGACCATCAAGTACGAGGACGTGGCCGGCAAGGGCGCCAAGCAGATCACCTTCGACCAGGTGCCCGTGGAGCAGGCCACCGACTATGCCGCCGAGGACGCGGACGTCACCTGGCAGCTGCATCAGGTGCTCTGGCCCAGGCTCGAGGCGGAGCCGAAGCTCGCTGCCGTGTTCCGGGACATCGAGATGCCCCTCATGCCGGTGCTGGCACGCATGGAGCGGACCGGGACGCTGATCGACGGTGGGCTGCTCGAGGAGCAGAGCCGCGAGCTCTCGACGCGCATGGAAGGGCTCGTGGCGCGGGCGCATCTCCTGGCGGATGGCGAGTTCAACCTGGACTCGCCGAAGCAGCTGCAGGAGATCCTCTACGAGCGGCTCGGGCTGCCGGTGCTGAAGAAGACGCCCAAGGGGCAACCATCCACCGCCGAGGCGGTGCTGGTCGATCTGGCCCGGGACTATGAGCTGCCCCAGGTGATCATGGAGTACCGGGGGCTCGCCAAGCTCAAATCCACCTACACGGACAAGCTGCCGCTGCAGATCAACCAGAGGACCGGGCGGGTGCACACGTCCTACCATCAGGCGGTGACGGCGACCGGGCGGCTGTCGTCGACCGACCCGAACCTGCAGAACATCCCGATCCGCACGGCGGACGGGCGCAAGATCCGCCAGGCGTTCGTCGCACCCCCGGGGCGCAAGATCATTGCCGCCGACTACTCGCAGATCGAGCTCAGGATCATGGCGCACCTGTCCGGCGACGCAGGTCTGAAGACAGCGTTCGCCGAGGGTCAGGACATCCACCGGGCGACGGCCTCGGAGGTCTTTTCCGTCGACCTGGATGCGGTGAGCGGCGAGCAGCGGCGCAATGCCAAGGCCATCAACTTCGGTCTGATCTACGGCATGTCGGCCTTCGGTCTCGGCCGCCAGCTCGCCATCTCGCGTACCCTGGCGCAGGACTACATCGACCGCTACTTCGCCCGCTATCCGGGTGTGGCCACATACATGGAGCAGACCCGGGCCAACGCCCACGATCGGGGATTCGTCGAGACCGTGTTCGGCCGGCGTCTCTACCTGCCGGAGATCAACAGCCGCAACCACCAGCGCCGCCAGGCGGCCGAGCGGGCGGCCATCAATGCGCCGATGCAGGGTACTGCGGCGGACATCATCAAACGCGCCATGCTCGCGGTGGATGCCTGGCTGCCGGAGTCCGGGCTCGACGCGCTCATGATCATGCAGGTGCACGACGAGCTGGTGCTGGAGGTGGCGGAAGCGGACGTGGACGCGGTGGTGGCCGGGCTCATCGAGCGGATGGCTGAGGCGGCCGATCTCAAGGTTCCCCTGCTGGTGGATACGGGGGTGGGGGACAACTGGGATCAGGCGCATTGAACCGGGCTTTGCCCGGTTCAATGCTTGGCGCATGCGCGCGGACTGCGTCAGCGCGTTGGCAGATTCGCTCTGCGAATCTGCCCGCTAGCTGGCGTTTTCGGGCTCGCTGTCTGCGGCGAGCCACGCCTCGAGGGTGGCGATCAGCTCAGCGACCCCCTGGCCGGTGTGGGCCGAGAAGGTCTGCACGCTTATCAGCGGGTAGTCCCGGGTGGCCCGGCGGACGGTTGCGAGCGCCTTCTGCTGCGCACCCCGTTTGAGCTTGTCCGCTTTGTTCAGGAGGATCAGCATGGGCATCCCGCTCGGGTGGGCCCAGTCGATGAGCTCCTGATCGAACGCCTGCAGGGGATGGCG